>JANNHX010000570.1:0-8829 GCA_031404615.1 Chloroflexota bacterium | reverse complement strand
CCGCGAGCTCGGTGGACGAGGCGATGAACCTCGTCCGGCGGCTGTTCCCGTTCCGCACCTGCACCGTGGACATCCGGGACGGAAGGCGGGCGCTGCAGCGGCCGTGCCTCCTGTACCACATCAAGCGCTGCCAGGGCCCCTGCATCGAGGAGATCTCCAAGGTCGCGTACCGCCGCGACATCGCCCAGGTGGAGCTCTTCCTCGAGGGCAACGCGGAGACGCTGCTCCAGGGCCTCAAGCACGAGATGCACGTCGCGTCCGAGGCCGAGCAGTACGAGAAGGCGGCCGTCGTCCGGGACAAGGTCCGGTCGATCGAGCGGACGATGGAGAGCCAGAAGATGGCCGCGTTCGCGCGGACGGAGCTGGACCTCGTCGCGCTGGCCCGCAAGGACGACCAGGCGGCCGTCCAGCTGTTCGTCGTCCGCAACGGCAAGATGCTGGGCCGGGACGTCTTCTTCCTCGAGGCCCACCACGACGTTCCCGACGACGAGGTGCTCAGCCAGTTCCTGCTCCAGTACTACGCCCGGGCAACGAGCGTCCCGCGCGAGATCCTCCTCCCGCGCTCCGTCGTGGACACGGCAGAGCTCGAGACCTTCCTTGCCGCCCGTCGGGGGAGCGGGGTCCACCTGCGCACGCCCCAGCGCGGCGAGAAGCGCGAGCTCATGGACCTCGCCACGCGCAACGCACAGGAGTCGCTCGCCCGGGAGGCCGCGCGCTGGCTCGCGGACGAGGGCCGGACCCTGGGCGCGCTCGAGGAGCTCGCCGCCGCACTGGGCCTCTCCGGGCCGCCGATGCGCATCGAGTGCTACGACATCAGCAACTTCCAGGGTGCCCAGTCGGTCGGCAGCATGGTCGTGTTCGAGGAGGGCCGGCCGCGGACGGGGGAGTACCGGCGGTTCCAGATCAGGACCGTCGAGGGCCCCAACGACTTCGCGAGCCACCAGGAGGTCCTGCGGCGGCGATTCCGGTATGCGAAGCCCGGCGAGGAGGGGGTCGATGAGGAGCGCCGCTGGGCGATGCCGGACCTCGTCATCATCGATGGCGGGCGCGGCCAGGTGAGCGCGGCCAAGGAGGTCCTCGACGAGCTGGGCCTCGGCGACCTGCCGATGGTGGGCCTGGCCAAGGAGCGCGAGGAGCTCATCGTCCCGGGCCGCGAGGCGCCGGTGGTCCTGGCGACGACCTCGCAGGCCCTGTACCTCGTCCAGCGGCTCCGCGACGAGGCGCACCGCTTCGCGATCACCTACCACCGCAACCTGCGCGACAAGCGGACCCGCAGGAGCGCCTTCGACGACCTGCCGGGCGTCGGGCCGAAGCGCAAGCGGGAGCTGCTCAAGGTCTTCGGGTCCGCGAAGCGGGTCCGCGAGGCGCCGGTCGAGCAGATTGCCGCGGTGCCGGGCATCGGGCGGGCTCTCGCGGTGCGCATCAAGGCGCACCTCGAGTCCTGACGGCCTCGTCCCGAGCGGCCGGCGCAAGGGTCCGTCGCATGACTGGCCGGTCCCCTGTATCATCCCGCCCCGATGCGACGTGCCGGTCCGATCCTGATCGTAGTCATAGGCCTGCTTGCCTTCGTGGCGGCCTTCTTCCCCGTGCCCCTGCCCTCGGCAAGTGGCGGGGAGTCGCGAACCCTCGAGACCAAGCTGGGCCTGGACCTCAAGGGCGGCCTGCGGATCGAGTACCGCGTCGAGCCTGTCGAGGGCAAGGTCCCGACCCGCGACGACCTCGACATCATGCGGACGATCATCCTCAACCGCATCGACAAGTCGGGCGTCGCCGAGCCGCTCGTCGTGGTCCAGGGCACCGACCGGATCGTGGTCGAGATGCCGGGCATCACCAACGTCGACCAGATCCGCAGCCTCGTGGGCACGACCGGCCGCCTCGACTTCGTGCCGCTGGGCCCATCGCCCGACGGCGTGACACCTCCGGCCGTCTCCGGCCAGGTCCTGGACCCGACCTGGATGTCGACACCCTGCGCGGACGCGAAGACGAGCATCAACTGCGTCCTGTTCTCCGGTGACCAGGTCACGAGCGCCAGCATCGGCGCCGACGCGACCGGCGGCCGGACCGTCGACTTCACGCTCAGCACCGAGGGCAGGGACCTGTTCGCCGAGCACACCGCCGCGAACATCAACAACTTCTTCGCGATCGTGCTCGACGGCGAGATCATCAGCGCCCCGTCAATCAACTCCTCGATCCCCAACGGCCAGGTGCAGATCACCCAGGGCGGCATCGGCGGCTACCCGCTGACCGAGGCCCAGAACCTGGTGACGATCCTCCAGTTCGGCCAGCTGCCGTTCCCGATCACCGAGCTCGCCAACACCACCGTCAGCCCGACGCTCGGCGCCGCGTTCCTGCAGCAGAGCCTGCTTGCCGGCGCGATCGCGGTCCTCATGGTCATCGTGTTCATGGTCGTCCACTACCGGCTCCCGGGCTTAGTCGCCAGCGGCGCGCTGATCTACTACGCGATCGTGGTGTACGCGCTGTTCCGGATCGTCCCGGTGACGATGACCCTCGCGGGGATCGCGGGCTTCGTGCTCTCGGTCGGCATGGCGGTCGACGCCAACATCCTGATCTTCGAGCGGACGAAGGAGGAGCTGCGGCTGGGCAAGAGCCTGCCGGCGGCGATCGAGGCCGGCTTCAACCGGGCCTGGAACTCGATCCTCGACTCCAACGTGTCGAGCCTGATCACGGCCACCATCCTGTTCCTGTTCGGCTCCTCGACGATCCGCGGCTTCGGCCTCGTCCTGATCATCGGCGTCCTGGTCTCGATGTTCACGGCGATCACGGTGACGCGCACGGTCCTGCGGATCGTGGTGGCGCAGCCGTGGGCCCGGAAGGCGGCGTACTACGGGGTGACCGAAGAGGAGTTCCTGGCCCGCCCGACCACCGGACGTGGGTCCCTTCGTGGAGAGGCGCGCGGGCGTGTTTGACGTCATCGGCAAGAAGAAGTGGTTCTTCCTCTTCTCGCTTGCGATCACCATCCCCGGCCTGATCTGCCTGCTCCTCGGTCCGGTGACCAGCGGCAAGGCCGGCCTGCAGTTCGCCATCGACTTCACCGGCGGCACGGTCTGGACCATCCGGTTCGAGGACCCCGACATCACCCCAGACCAGGTCAAGCAGGTCGTCGAGGACCAGGGCTTCGAGGCCTCGGTCCTCAAGACCGGCCAGGGCTTCCTCGAGATCCGGACCAAGGAGGCAGCCCTCGCCGCCCCGGCGCCGGTCCCCACGCCCCTCCCGTCGACCGTCCCCTCCGCCTCGGCGGGTGCATCGGGCTCGCCCGCGGCCTCGGTCAACCCGTCCGCCTCCGCTGCGGCGTCGCCGTCGGCATCGGGCGGCGCGGTCATCGGGCCCGGCAGCAGCGCCAGTCCGGTCGCGAGCGCCGGTACCTCGGCCAGCCCCGCGGCCAGTGCGAGCACGACCCCGTCCGCCTCGCCAGCAGCCTCCGCCTCGCCCGTCGCGTCCGCCCCCGCCGCCTCTCCAGAGCCGTCCGCGGCCCCCGGCCAGGACCTGCCGACGACCGGCAAGCTCGGCGAGGTCCGCGTGGCCCTCGAGGAGGAGCTCGGGCCCATCGCCGAGCAGCAATCGCTGTCCGCAGTCGGCGCCGTGGTCTCGAGCGACCTGATCGCCCAGGCCCTGACCCTGATCTTCTTTGGTGCGATCGGGATCCTGCTCTGGATCACCTACCGCTTCCGCGACTTCCGGATGGGCGTCACGGCGCTGATCGCGCTGCTGCACGACGTCCTGGTCGTCGTCGGCGCGTTTGCGATCTTCGGGACCTTCTTCGGCCTCCAGATCGACAGCCTGTTCGTCACCGCGATGCTGACGGTCATCGGCTTCTCGGTTCACGACACGATCGTCGTGTTCGACCGGGTCCGCGAGAACCGATCCCGCCACGTCGGCGAGCCGTTCGCGGCGATCGTCAACCACTCGATCCTGCAGACGTTCGGCCGGTCGATCACCACCAGCCTCACCGTCGTCATCACCCTGCTCGCGCTGCTGCTGTTCGCGGGTGACGCCATCGGTACGTTCACGCTGGCGCTGCTCCTGGGCATCGTGTCCGGGACGTACTCCTCGATCTTCAACGCGAGCCCGCTGCTGGTCGTGTGGCACGAGTACGACGACCGCAAGCGTCTCCGTGAGACCGCGGCTCGCCCGAGCCGCCGCGCGACCACGTGATCGCGGGGCCCGGCCGTCCCCGGGGCTCCCATCCGACCACGCGTCGCCCCGCCGCCGCCGTCCATACCCCCGTTCAAGTGGCGCATAAGCGGTTCGTGGCATCCTGCGCACGATGATGGACGCACGCCACCGCTGGGTCTTCCCGGATCCCCTCCGCCTGGATCCGGCGCTGCGCGCAGTGTTCCGTGACCAGGGCGTCGGGACCTTCGCCGCAACCGTCATGGCCCGCCGCGGGATCCTTGACGCGGATGCGCTCGCCTCGTTCCTCGGCCCGGCCATCGCGGGCCTCAACGATCCCCGCAAGCTGCCGGATGCGGCAGCGCTTGTGGACCGCGTGGCGCGCGCGCGGGCGGCGGGGGAGCGCGTCATGGTCTTCGGCGACTTCGACGCGGACGGCCTGACTGGTCTCGCCCAGCTGGTCATCGCACTGCGCCGGCTCGGCATGGACGCGACACCTTATGTGCCGTCGCGTCTCGAGGAGGGGCACGGCCTCTCGTTCCCCGCGGTCGCCGCGGCAGAGGCGGCCGGCATCACGCTGATCATGACCGTGGACACCGGGTCGACGAGCGTCGCGGAGATCGCCGAGGCCGCCAGGCGCGGGATCGACACGATCATCACGGACCACCACCACCTGCCGGACGTCCTGCCAGCGGCGATCGCCATCGTCAACCCGCACCGCACGGACTCGGTCTACCCGGATCCGCGGCTCTCGGGCTCCGGCGTGGCGTTCACCGTGGCGCGGCTGCTGCTCGGCGAGCTCATGGCCGCCGAGGCGGACGCGCTGGACCTCGCCGAGCTCGCGACGATCGGGACGGTCTCGGACGTCGTGCCGCTCCTCGGTGAGAACCGGGCGATCGTCCGTCTCGGGCTGGAGCGCATGCGGACCGCGCCACGTCCCGGCATCGCCGCCCTGCTCGAGCGGGGCCGCGTCGCGCCAGCGGCGGTGGACCTCGAGACTGTCGGGTTCGTGCTCGCGCCGCGCCTCAACGCCGCGGGGAGAGTGGGGGAGGCCCTGGACGCCGCCCGCCTCCTGCTCGCCGAGACGCCCGAGGAGGCCGCCGGGCTCGCCGGGATCCTCGAGGCCGCCAACTCGACGCGCAAGGATCTGATGCGCGCGGCCATCGCCGAGGCGCGCAACGCGCTGGGCCTGCCGGATCCGGGCGCCGTGCCCGGCCAGGAACCGCTGTTTCCCGAGGCGCGACCGAACGTCGCTCCCATCGTCGTCGGCGGCGGCGCGGATGCCCCGGCGCTGCTCGTCCACGGCCCGTGGCCGGTCGGGATCATCGGGCTGGTCGCCGGCCGGCTCGCGGACGAGACGGGTCGTCCGGCGGTCATCGGCACGCCCATCGGCGACGTCATCCGGGCCTCGTGCCGGAGCGACGGCCGCGTCAACCTGGCCGAGGCCCTCACGGCCTGCGGCGACCTCTTCATCCGTTTCGGCGGGCACGCGGCGGCCGCGGGCTTCGAGCTGCCGGCGGACCGCTGGCCGGAGTTCACCGAACGCTTTAGCGCGATCGTCGCGGCGGGCGGCGCCGTGGACCCGCGGACGCCCCTCGCCGTCGACCTCGCCCTGCCGGCGGGCTACGTCGACTACAGCCTGTACCGGGACCTCGCGCGCCTCGCGCCGTGCGGAGCCGGGAACCCCGAGCCGCTCGTGGCCGTCCTCGGCCTCACCGTGCAGCGCGTCCGCGCTGCGAGCGGAGGCCATACCCAGCTCGTCCTGCGCCGGGAGCGCGACGTGATCGACGGCATCGCCTTCGGTCGCGCCGATCTCGCGGCGGGGCTCGCGGAGGGAGACCGCATCGACGTGGTCGCCCGCCTGGCCAGCCGCGTCTTCGGCGGTCTCGAGACGCTCCAGCTCGAGGTCCGCGACGTGGCTCCCTCCGGCTCGCACCCGCGAGCCCGGGAGGTCCTGGAGCGAGCTGCCGGCATGGCCGGTGCAGCCGTCGGGCCCGGCGCGGCCGCGCCCGTCCCCGGAGGCCCCGCATGACCCGCTCCCCGCGCTCGGATCTCCCGCGCGCCGCCCGCCCGCCCGGCTCCCGCGATCCGTACGGCCTGATGCCGGCCGGGACGCCCGTCGCCGCGATCCTCTCGGTCGTGGGCCTGCTCCTCGTCGGCATCGTGACCTTCGCGGTCGCGAACGGCAGCATTCCGCTCGTCGGCGGCTCGGGCGCCGCGAACGGCAGCGGCGAGCCGGGCCAGACGGATGACCCCAGGGTCATCAAGACGGCGACGCCGTCGGGCATCGTCGTCGTGCCCACGGAGGAGCCGGGCCTCGAGATCCCGGGGACGATGGTCTACGCCAAGGACGGCAACATCTGGCTCCAGGCGCACGGCAAGGCCAGCCAGCTCACCAGCGGCGGGGATGACGCCCAGCCCTCGTTCTCCAAGGACGGAACCGCGGTGTTCTTCGTCCGCACCCGCAAGGTCGACGGGGCATGGAACGTGGAGGGGTCGATCCGCAACTTCCACCTCGACGTCCCATCGATCATGAAGGTGCCGGCGGCCGGCGGCGAGGCAACCATGCTCTTCGACGGTCTCGTGGATCCGCCAGGCCGCCTCAAGTGGATGGGCTTCATCCTGAGCCCCGTCATCTCGCCCAACGGCGCGACGATCGCGATGTCGTCGGACCTGCCGGATCCCTCCCGCAGCGACGTCACCCTGAAGCTGCTGACGATCAAGAACGACAAGATCACCGACCCCAAGCTCGACCAGGTCCCCCCGCTCGGCCACCAGGATCCGGCGTGGAGCCCGGACGGCAAGCGGATCGCCTACGTCCGCGCGGACCGTGACGGCGCCAAGGGCACGCCGCGCATCTACGTGTTCACGCCGGAGACCGGCAAGACCAAGGCCGTGACCGGCCCGGGCTACCTCCACCCGGAGTTCTCGCCGAACGGCAAGTACTTCGCCGCGACCAGGACGAGCTCGTTCGGGACGGATGTGGTGATCCTCGATGCGGCGACCGGCGCCGAGCTGCTCAAGATCACTTCGGACGGGGACAGCTGGGCCCCAGCATGGTCACCGGCCGGTGACCAGATCGCGTTCCTGCACGTCTCGGGCCAGGTCGTGGACCTGCGTCTGGCCCAGCTCGAGGGCTCGGCGCCGGCCTGGACGACCGGCAAGATCTTCGACCTGACCAGCAACGCGGGCCTGGACAGCGTGTCTCGCCCCGACTGGTTCGTTCCCGCGGACCAGATTCCGGCCGCCACGGTGCCGCCGGCCACCGGGGCGCCTGCCGCATCGTCCTCAACGGTGCCGTGACGACGTCCTACCTCGCGCGGCTCGCGGCCCGGACGACCGCGACCCGCACGGTGCTGTGCGTCGGCATCGACCCGGACCCCGCGGGCCTGCCGGTGGGGTTCCCCGCGACGCTCGCGGGCGTCGAGGCGTTCTCGCGGCTCATCCTCGAGGCCTCGCTGCCGTACGCGGCCGCCGTCAAGCCGAACCTCGCCTTCTTCGAGGCGCACGGGTCGGCGGGGATCGCCGCCCTGGAGCGACTCCGTGCCCTCGTCCCGCCGGAGGTCCCGTTCGTCGCGGACGCGAAGCGCGGCGACATCGGCTCCACGGCGGCGAAGCAGGCCGCCGCCCTCTACGACGCGCTCGGGGCGGATGCCGTCACCGTGAACCCGTACCTCGGCGAGGAGGCCATCGCGCCGCTCCTCGAGCGCCTGGACCGCTTCGCCTATGTCCTGTGCCGGACCTCCAACCCCGGAGCCGCGGAGCTCCAGGGCCTCGTCGTCGAAGCGGACCCCGCTGCGGGCCATCCCGCCGAGCCGCGCTGGGCGCGCGTCGCGCGACGCGCGGCCGCCTGGGGTCCCGGCGGCACGGTCGGGCTCGTCGTCGGGGCGACCGCGCCATCCGAGCTGGCCGCCATCCGCAGGCTCGTACCGGGCCTCGCGTTCCTCGTCCCGGGGGTCGGCGCCCAGGGTGGCGAGATCACTCCGGTCCTCGCCCACGGCCCCGCGACGGCCGCGCCGGCCGGTCCCGCGGCGGGCGGCGGGCTCCTCGTCAACGTCTCGCGGGGCATCGCCCGAGCGGCCACGGACCCGGCCCCGGGGGGCCGTCCCGCCGACCCCGGGGAGCGTCTCGCGGAGGCCGCCGCCGCATGGTCGGCGAGCCTCGCTGTGCTACCCTGACCCCCTCCACGAGCACGAGTGGAGCGGCTCCCCCACGAGGTCGAAGCAGGTCATGCCGTTCAACATCGGACCCGGTGAGCTCATCGTCGTCCTGATCATCGCGCTCATCGTCGTGGGCCCCGGAAAGCTGCCCGACGTGGGCTCCGCCCTGGGCAAGAGCATTCGTGAGTTCCGCAAGGCCGCGACCGACGTCAAGGAGTCGGTGGCCGTCGACGCGGCGCCCGCTCCCTCGGCGCCCGCAGCTCCTGCCGTCGTGTCCGCCGCAGTGGCGTCGCCCGCCCTGGCCGCACCGACGGTTCCGCCGATCGCGCCCGCCGCCGCCGACGCTCCCGCCGTGCCCGCGCCCGTCGTCGCGGAGCCGGCCGCCGCCGAGACCGGTTCATGGCCGGCCGAGGTCACGCCGGTCGACGAGCACCAGCCGACCGCGTCCGCGTAGCCGCTCCCGGACCCGCGGACCCGCCCCACGTGGCCGATGTCGAGGCCGTCCCCGACGCCGCCCTGTCCGCTCGCCTGACGGATG
>JANNHX010000569.1:0-1719 GCA_031404615.1 Chloroflexota bacterium | reverse complement strand
GTTACAAAATGGCTCCACCTGTGCATAGGATTGGAAAAAGCTCGAAACATCCTGATCGGAATGGTCATGGGGGGGCACGGTTGTGAATCTCGAAGGTAAATCACCCCGATAGACCAGGAGATGCCGGTAACTGACGCCGGGGTAAAGGGCCAACTGATCGTTGCCGCACTCGGCCTGAAGCGCTGTGATCAGCTGACGGCTCTCTTCGGTGGTGATGTGGCCGCTGCTGTAATCCACCATGATCAGGGCGCCATCGTCCCGTCGCTCCACATGGACCAGGTTGCAGCGGAAAGCGATCTCGTCCGCTCCGATCTCCACCCCCAGGCTCGCTGCCTCCAAGGGGGCGCGGCCGGTATAATACAATTCCGGTTCATACCCGAGCAAGGAGAGGTTGGCGACATCGCTCCCTGGTGGATAGCCAACAGGTACGGTGCGCACCAGCAGCATCTCGGACGCTCTCGCCAACCGGTCCATGGTCGGCGTTGCCGCAGCCTCGAGCGGCGTCTTGTCGCCCAGCGACGGGATGGCGACATCGCCCATGCCGTCACCGATAAGAAGAATATATTTCATAAATTTAATCTAATGTACATCAAGAGAAGAGGTTAAACTTCCTCCAGGATCCGAATTTTGACCACCGGCGCAGTCACGCTGGCAAGCTGACTGATCTCGGCCAAAGCAGCACTCACCGCCGATTCCTTGGCACTGTGGGTGACAATCACCAGGGGTACGGCACCGATCTTTTTACGCCCCTTCTGAATGACCGACTCGATGCTGATATCATGCTTACTGAGGATGCCGGAGATCGTGGACAGCACACCAGGTTGGTCGAGGACGGTGCAACGGAAATAATAAGGTCCGCACAGCTCGTCCATCGGGGTGATTTGCCGTTTGTGCATCCGTTCGGGCAGATAGGACAGAGCTGGAACCCTACCGATGGACCCGCAACGGATATTTCGGGCAATGTCGACTACGTCGGCGGCCACGGCACTGCCGGTGGGAATGCTGCCCGCGCCTAGGCCGTAGAGGAGAATATTGCCCACCGTATCCCCCTGGAAATGGATGGCGTTATAGGCTCCGTTGATCGAGGCCAGCAGGTGACCTTGCGGCACCATGGTGGGGTGGACTCGGGCCTCGACATGATCGCCGTGATTGCGGCTGATCGCCAGCAGTTTGATGCGACAACCGAACTCGCGGGCCAATTCAATATCCATGGGCTCGATTTGAGAGATGCCCTCGGTGGAAATCTCCTTGTGGGTGATCGGCATACCGTAGGCCATGGTCATGAGAATGGCGAGTTTGTGGGCGGTATCGATGCCTTCGATGTCATAGGTCGGATCAGACTCGGCAAAGCCCAGCTTCTGTGCATCCTTGAGGACCTCGTCAAAGGCGATGCCTTCATCGGTCATCCGGGTGAGGATATAATTGGCGGTGCCGTTCATGATGCCCATGATCGAGAGGATCTTATTGGCCACCAGCCCCTCTTTCAGGGCCTTGATCACCGGAATGCCGCCGCCGACGCTGGCCTCGAATCCGACCTCGACACCCTGCTTCGCCGCTGCGGCAAAGATATCGCTGCCCTCCTGGGACAGCAGGGCCTTGTTGGCGGTGACCACGTGCTTGCCGGCGGCAATCGCCTCCATTACTAAAGTCTTGGCCGGTTCGATGCCGCCGATCAGTTCGACGATGATATCGATCTCCGGGTCATTGATCAGCTGCAGG
>JANNHX010000568.1:0-1678 GCA_031404615.1 Chloroflexota bacterium | reverse complement strand
ACGCTCTGGCCAGTGCCAGGTGTCGACCATGCGGTCGCCCGGCCCGTCCTCGGGGGTGAACGGACGCTCGGTGAGGTCCGACACCGGGTACGGGCTGGCGTACGGCGGGAACACCGTGACGTCGATCGAGCCGCCGGGCTGATCCCTGACGGCCGTGACGATCGCCGCTCGGCAGGGCGGGACCTGGTCGGGCTGGTGGTAGTGGACGATGCGTCCGACGGACGGGCTCATGCGGCTCCCTTCGGTGGCCGAGCGAGGTGGAGGTGCGCCTGGCCGATGGCGGTGCGGGTCGAGTGCCGGCGTCCGCAGTCGCGGCAGATGTAGTGAGGGATGATCGGCTCGAGGTCAGAAGGCCGACGCATGGCACCACCTGTCGCCCTTCCGGTTGCCGTACCAGCGGCCGCTCTTGCCGAGGACCTGCCCGCGGTCGGTCACCTGGTAGGCGTAGAAGCGCTCGCCGGTTGCGCGGCGGTCGGCGATCCGGGCGTTGCGCCGGGGGGCCGTGCGGACGTTGGCCCGGCGGCCGCGGGGGACGCGGATGCGCTTGGCGACGGGCCTGGCGAGCTTGCGGGCACGGAAGCGGAGCACGACGGGCTTCGCGGGCACCACGACCACGACGTTGGGCACGCGCTGGGTGAACACCCCGAAGCGGATTGCACTGCTGAACTTGACGGCGTACCGCTGAAGCGTGACCTCGCGCTCCCAGCGGCCCGTGGTGCAGATCGGATCGTTGACCCACCACCACCGGCCCGCGGGGTCGGTCTTGGTCTTGGGGTGGACGCCGACTGCGTGCGGGCCGTCGTAGGCCCCGGAGCAGGAGCCGTCGCCGAACTGGTCGCTGTCACCCTGGAGGAGGATGTAGTGCCCGGTCAGCAGGGCATCGAGGACCATGAGCCAGCCGAGCCCCGAGCGGTCCTCGAGGGTGACGCCGAAGCGGGCGGCCGCGAGCGCGGCGTCGGTGATCGACCATCCGGGCGTGCCGGGGCTCGTCTCCTCCGCGTTGGGCACGAGGGCGTGGATCGCGTCGGGGGACGGCTGGTAGCGGCCGCCACTGACGGCGCCGATGCCATTTGCCAGCGATGCCCAGGTGCAACCGGCTCGCCTCGTGATGAGCGAGGCCCCGGCCTTGTACTGCGAGCGGTGGGGCTGGACGTAGAGGTCGGTCATGCGCCCGGCACTCCCATCTGCGACAGGACGAAGTACAGCGCGCCCAGGCCGAGGCCGATCAGGAACAGGATCCGCTCGGTCGTCCACTGGCCGAGCCGCCGGTCGTCCGCGTGCTGGGACTTGGAGCCGACGTTGCCCCACTGCGCCTGCTCCAGCGGCGTGATCCGGCCGGCGAGGACCTGGGCCGACGCGTCGGTCGCCGCCCGGACCGCGGTGGCGCTCGACTCCACGTTCATCGCTGCGGTCTTGGCCGTCGTGTCCACCCGCTCCGCGAGGTTCGTGGCCACGATCTCGGCTCGCGCGGCGGCGAGGCCGACGTTGGCCCGGTCCGCGGCGAGGAGCGCGTCAACCCGCTTCGTCTCGGCCTTGGTCAGCAGCCGCCGGTAGTGGCGCTCGATCGTGCGCAGGTCATCGGCGCGCCGGAGATCGACCTTGCGCAGATCGTGGGCGTGCCGGAGGTCGGCCTTGCGCAGGTCGTTGAGCCGGCGGACCTCGCCCGAGATCCGGCTGT
>JANNHX010000567.1:0-2297 GCA_031404615.1 Chloroflexota bacterium | reverse complement strand
GGACGTGTGCATCGGCACGGATTCGTTCCACACCCCGCCAGGGTTGGCGACCGCTCTCCATGAGGCCCTCGAGGCCGAGGGGTTCCGCACGGAGCTCGACCGGCCGTTCGCAGGGTCCCTGGTCCCGCTCGCGTTCTACCGACGCGATCCGCGCGCGACCTCCCTCATGATCAAGGTCCGCCGCGGGCTCTACTGCGACGAGGGGACCGGAGCACCGAACGTGGACTTCCACGCGGTCGCCGCCCGGCTGGGGCGGGCCGTACGGAGGGCGATCGCGCGCCAGTAGGCCGTCGCGGTGGAGGGGGAAGTGGAGCGGGAGACGGGGTTCGAACCCGCGACATTCAGCTTGGGAAGCTGACACTCTGCCAACTGAGTTACTCCCGCTCGGGAGACCCGCATTCTAGCGGACCCCGATCCGACGCTCAACATCGGTCCTCTGCTGATCGCGTTGGGCCCGACCGTCGCATCCGAGGGTCTTGACGAACCTCGTACGGTTTTGGCCACCGCACCTCAGCAGGGCAGGGAGGGCAACGTGGGTCTCCGAGACAAACTCTTCGGCACCGGGTCCAGGAGGAGCATCAACGCCGGCGTCGACCAGGTGGAAGACGGGCTCGCCGGCGCCGTCCGGGGGCTGCGAGGGCTGCGGTCGGGGAGCGCCCCCCCTGCCCAGAAGCAGTGCCCCAACTGCCACCAGTTCTCCGCGCTGTCGGACCCCATGTGCTCGAACTGCAGGTATCGCTTTGAATAGTGGGCCGACGCGGGCTGACGGGGACGCCAGACCGGTTCGTGATCGCTCGTGAACGGCCTCGTCACCTTGATCAATCACCCCGCTGTGCCGTGGGGCGGCGGCGGCGCGGTCGGCGGTGCCGTCGGCCTGCTGGCCGGCCAGCCCCACTGCTTCGAGATGGTCGATGGGCGCCTCGCCCTGGATTGCGTCGACGCGACCCTGCCGATCCTGAACGTGCCGGCTGATGTCGCGACCTTCGCGGCCGCGTTCACGGTCGTCGGCGCGATCGCCGGCTTCGTGGTGTCGAAACTCGACCTCTAGCGCGACCGTCGCGACCACAGCACCGCGAGGTCGGCGGGGCCCCCGATCTCCGGCGTCCCCGCTGAAGGCCAGGCAACGTCGGCGCCCGCCTCAGCTCCAAGCGCCGCCACGGGGTCGCGCCATCGCCGCCAACGACCGCCCGGTGCTAGCGTGCCCGCATGGGCAACCACCTCTCGTTCCGGACGACCGCCGTCGCGGTCCTCGTCTTTGCGGTCGCGATGGCCTACCTCGAATCGGCGGTCGTCGTCTTCCTGCAGATCGCCCTCGGCTCCGAGGTGGGCGCGATCTTCCCGCTCCGCCCGGCGATCGAGGTTGGCAGCCTGGTCGCGATCGAGGTCGGCCGGGAGGCGGCGACGCTGGTGATGATCGGGGCCGTTGGCGTGCTGGTCGGCCGGACCGGCGTCGAGCGGCTCGCCTGGAGCGCCGTCGTGTTCGGGGCCTGGGACATCGGCTACTACGCGTGGCTCAACGTGTTCAGCGGCTGGCCCGCCACGCTCGACACGACGGACCTGCTGTTCCTCATCCCCGTACCGTGGGTGGGCCCGGTCTGGTCGCCCGTGGCCGTGAGCGTGGCGCTGGTGGGCGTGGGACTCGCCGCGGCCCGGGCGGAGCGGTATGGACGCAGGCTGAACCTTGCCCGCCGACACTGGGCTGCTGGGCTGGCCGGCGGGGCCATCGTGATCCTGTCATACACGATCGATTTTGGGCCTCTGATCGACGGCGGCCTCCCCGGGCCGTACCCATGGCCGATCTTCGCTGCCGGGATGCTGCTCGCGCTGACCGCGGCCGTCGATGTCCTGCGCGGTAGCCGGAGGCCAACGGGGAGCGCACCGGCCTGAGGGAATCCTCGCGTCAACTCGACGGCGGCTCGGCCAGGACCCAGCTGGACCCCTCGGAGCCGTCGCGGACCTCCACGCCGGCATCGGCGAGCCGGTCCCGGACCAGGTCCGCGGTCGCCCAGTCTCCCGCGTCGCGCGCCTGTGCCCGGATGGCCAGCAACGCCTCCACGAACGGCTCGACGACCGCCCTCGGATCCGTGGCGCCAGCCGCCGTCGCTTCGCCGAGGCGGACGATAAGCGAACGGAACACGGACCTCGCGCTGTCGAGGTCCTGGCCGTCCTCCCCGGCGCACATCCGGCCCTCGATCGCCGAGTCGAGGTCGAGGAGCGCCGCGATGGCCGCCCTGCCGTCCTCGCCGGCCAGGGCCGCGACGAACGCCCCCTCCAGGTCCGCCACCTCGTGTTTGAGC
>JANNHX010000566.1:0-9050 GCA_031404615.1 Chloroflexota bacterium | reverse complement strand
TGCCGGACGAGGATGTGCCGGATCTGCGGGTAGTCGCCCAGGATGTCGTAGATCGGGAGGATGACCCCACCCGGGTAGGAGAAGAGCGTGTCCGCGCCCTGGAGGATGAGGGCCTCCATGAGCGCGTCGGCGCCGATGCGGGTCCGCTTCCTGCCGCGGACCTCGTGGAGCATGTCGTGGCGCGCCTTCTCCACGGCCGCAGCGCCAGCGGTGCCGTCACCCGGCACGTGGCTTCGACGCTGCGGCGCCGCCGCGGCCCCCTGGGCCGGCGGTTCGCCCTTCGTCATCGTCATGTCCTGCCTGGTCCCTCTCTCCGGCGGTCCCGCGGCCACCGGACATACAAAGACCCCCGCCACCCGGCGAGGGTCCCTTTGGTTCTCGGTGGCGGGCGCCTCAGTGGCGTCCGTCCCTCCGCGTTCCTCCGTTCTCCCGCCGGGAGCCGGTAATGAGGAGGCCAAGAAGGCCATCAAGACCGGCAAGAAGCGAGCGAAGAAGATCGAGGAGGGCTACGCCCTGGGGCTCGAGGTCGCGCAGTGGCACGTTCACGCGGCGTCCATCGGCCGTCACGACGACGGCGACGCGGCTCCGGTTGCGACCCTGGAAGAAGTCCAAGCGACCCGACTCCCTGTGGCCCGTCCTGGCGACGGGTGCGCGGAGTGTAGCCGCACCCGTGCGGGAGGCGCAACCACCGTACCGCAACCTTCGTCCCGCAACCGTGCTCGCGGAGGTGCACCTGCGGCCCCGCACGCGGGCGAACCCCGGCACCAGGGTCCCCGGGGGTTAACGATTGAGACCGCCGGCTGACCGACGGTCTCGTTCGTGGTGGAGGGGCCGTGATGGGCCCTACTTCCAGCGCTGCCCGGCCTCGATGACCAGAGCCGAGCTGGCGAGCGTTGACAGGACCATGAGAACGCGGAAGGACTGAGCCTTGAGCACGGTCTTCATGGTCAATACCACCGCATCCCCGCGCCGATGGTGAGGGACATCGCGGCAAGCAGCGCGACGACCCAGGTGAAGCGCGCCAGGTTCGCCTTCACGAATTCGACTCCTTTGAGTCTCTGCAGGATGCATCCGGATCCCGGCAACCGGGCGGTCTCCCGAGGAAGATCCCTGGCTTTGCGTCCCCGCCTCACGACGGGTTTGCCCTGGACGAGAACCCTGATGGAAGGTTGCTGACCCTCACCGCGAATGTACTTAAGGGGGTGCCCCAGTCCTATGACCCTTTCGTGCCCGTCCCGCAACCCAACCGGGTCAGTGCGCGGACGCACCATCCAGCGCTGGAGGGGTCGCCTCGCCGGCAAGGGGGGCCGGGGGGCGCCGCATCGCGAGCACGATCGTCAGCGCGATCCCGACGCCGATCAGGACGTCGCCCACGCTGAAGATGTTGGCAAAGGGCAGCCAGGCCGGCAGGGCGAAGATGTCGGTCAGGGGCCACAGGGCCGCGTCCGGCACGACGGCGCTGTTGGAGTAGACCGCGGGCATGTGCTTGCCGAGGGCGGCGAGCGCGTCGCGCCCCGCGGGCATATAGCCGCCGTTGGCGACGATCGCGGCCAGGTTGCAGGCCGCGCCAGCGATCACCACCACCATGCCGGGGATCCTCCAGTTGCGGACCACGGCGGCCAGGACCAGCATCGTGGACGCGACATACAGGACGGGTCCGAGGTCGCCGACCTCTGAGGCGACGGCGTCCGAGAACAGGACGACCTGGATGACGAGCCCGGCGAGAATGGCGCCTGACCACCGGATCTCGAGGGACGCGAGGCCCGCAACGCGACCGCGCGAGGCCAGGCCAACGACGAGGCCGACAACGACGGCGTACAGGATGAACATCAGCCGGTCCTCGCGGCCACGAGGACCGGCCGCCCGATCGACTCGGGCTGACGGGGCACGTCCGGTGGCACGGTCATAGCCGGTGCGGCGAGGACCGCGGCGATCTCCTCCCCGGGCATCGGGCGCGCGAACAGGAAGCCCTGGCCGAACTCGCAGCCCATCGCGTCGAGCTGCGCCAGCTGCGCCGCCTCCTCGATCCCCTCGGCCACGATTCGGAGGCCGAGGGTGCGCCCGAGCGCGATGATCGCGTGCGCGAAGGCCCAGCCGTCCGGCCCGGCATCGCCGGACGCCACGAACTCGCGGTCCATCTTGAGGATGTCGACCGGGAACCGTCGCAGATAGCCCAGCGACGAGTAGCCGGTTCCGAAGTCGTCGATCGCGACCCGCACCCCGAGATCGCGAAGGCTCGTGAGGCGTGCGATGGTCGTCTGGGTGTCGTGGAACATCACCGTCTCGGTCATCTCGAGGACCAGCCGGGAGGCCGGCAGGCCAGTGGCTCGGAGGATGTCGACGAGGTCCTTGACGAACCCGTCATGACCCAGCTGGGCGGCGGACAGGTTCACGGTCACGGTCAACGGCGCCCCGGTGCTCGACCTCCAGGTCGCCGCCTCCCGGCAGGCCTCGAAGAGGACTGCGCGACCGAGGGTAAGGATCGCACCGCTCTCCTCGGCCAGCGGGATGAACTCGTCCGGGCCCACGATGCCCCTGGTGGGGTGGCGCCACCGCGCGAGTGCCTCAGCGCCGTACGGGAGCCCGGTGGCGAGCGCGATCACGGGCTGGTAGAACACGTCGATCTCACCCCCGGACACGCCGCGCGAAAGCTCGGTCGACAGGGCATGGCGCGCGACGATGGCCGAGTGCATCGTCGGCTCGAAGACCGCGAACCGGTCCTTGCCACCCTGCTTGGCCGTGTACATGGCCACGTCGGCATTGCGCAGCAGGTCGTCCGCATGCTCGACGCTGCCCTGGCTTGCCGCGATCCCGATGCTTGCCGAGATCTTCAGGTCCTGGCCATTGATCGGGAAGGTGATGGCGAAGGCGTCGACGAGGCGTGTCGCGACTGACAGGGCGCTCGCGAGCCCCGGAGCGTCGAACAAGAGGATCGCGAACTCGTCCCCCCCCAGGCGGGCAGCCAGGTCCCCGGCCCGGACGCAGGTCCCCACCCGCTCCGCGACCGCGACCAGGAGGCGGTCGCCCGCCGCGTGTCCCAGGCTGTCGTTCACGTCCTTGAAGTTGTCCAGGTCGAGGAACAGCACGACGGGGATGCGACCGCCATCCTTGGAGCCGAGGGCTTCGTCGACCCGCTCCGTGAACAGGCTCCGGTTGGCCAGGCCCGTCAGTGGGTCGTGGTACGCCTGGAAGCGCATCTCCTCCTTGAGGCGCGACAGCTCGCTGAGCGACTGCTCCAGGTGGCCGTTCTCAAGGGCGACCGCCGCCTGGTTGGCGAGCGTCTCGAGCAGGCGCAGGTCGTCGTCGCCGAAGGATGTCCCCACGGTGAGGCGGTTGGCGATGACCATCGACCCGATGAGGCCCGACTCACCCAGCAGCGGCACGGCCATGGCGTGCCGGATCGACTCGCCGTCACGCGCGGTCGACGTGTGGATCAATGCCCTGCGCTCGACGCCGAGCCGGCGGTGCAGCGGGTGCACCGACTCGAGCGACTCGGGGACCATCGTCCCCGTCGGCGCGTCGTGGACGACGGTCGTCATCAGGCCCTCGTCACCCTCCTCGCGCGGCCACAGCAGCAGCTCGGCCCGCTCGGCCCGGAACATCTCGCGAGCATGCTCGAGGAGGGCACCCAGGGCGGAATCGAGCTCCGGGGAGTGCTGCAGGATCCGGCTGGACTGGTAGAGCAGCTCGAGGCGCTGGTGCTTCTCGTGCTCCGAACCGTAGGCGCTGTAGGCCAGGAACACCACAATCAGGGGGACGGCCAGCAGCGCCAGCAGGCTCGGCTGCACCCACAGGATCGAGACGGCCAGCAGCGCCAGGCTCGTGTTCGCGACCGCGGTCAGGATGCCGAACCGGAACATCTCGGTCAGCTTCTGGAATTGCGGCGCCCCACCGAACATCGAGATCGCGCTCGCGATGGTCAGCGCGCTCAGGACAGCCGCTGTCGAGGTCCCGGCGAACGCGCCCACCCAGGCGCCGACGTCCAGCACGGGGGCCGGACCGTGGACCAGGTAGAAGATCGAGACCGACGCCGCCTGCACGAAGGCGAAGTTGGCCAGGTTGAACACCGTCCGCAGCGGGCTCGTTCGACTCCAGATCAGCGCAACGGCGGAGCCCGTGAGCATCGCCAGGAAGTACTCCTGCGGCGCGAGCAGGAAGACGCCGATGACGGCCGGGAACTCGCTCAGCGAGAAGGAGTGCTTCTCGCGGCGGAAGTGGACGTCCACCACCTTGAGCTCTGCCGCGGCGAACCCGATGGCCACCGCCCACCACGGCACCCAGATCCCCGGAGCCAGGGGCGGGCTCGGCTGGTCCCGGAGGTACGAGACGTAGAGGGCCACCGCCGCCACCGCCAGGCCGGCGCTGAACGCGAGGACCCGGACCGTCGGCGGGACGCGCGCAAAAGCAGCGGCCGACGACACCCTCGAGGCCCGACGGACGGTCGGCTCGGGTGCGGCATCGAACTCCCGCTGGGTCGTCCCCCGGCCCGACTCGCGCATGCAGACTCCAGAGAGCGTCGCCGGCCAGCCGCAGTCCGCGATCTTGCGCGGCCGCCGTGCGTGGAGACAGTTGTAGTGCAGTGGTTCCCCACCGCACCACACCCCGGAAGTAGGGGGGTACTCCCTGCCGAACGGTGGTGAGCCCCAAGCGTCGGTCCGTGCCGTGCTCTCGCACGGCGCGCGCTGATACCCTAACCGCCCCCGCAGTCGCAGCGAGAGCAGCCCTCGAGATGACCCACCCGCGCACCCTCGTCGAGAAGATCTGGGACGAGCACGTCGTCAGCCAGGATGAGGGCGCCCCCGCCGTCCTCGCGATCGACCTCCACCTCGTCCACGAGGTCACCAGCCCCCAGGCCTTCACCGGTCTGCGCACGCGCGCCATCGAGGTCCGGCGCCCGGACAAGACCGTGGCCACCGCGGACCACGGGACGCCCACCACGCCGCGCGGCCTCCCGATGGTCGACCTGCAGGCCGCGGCCCAGATCAGGCAGCTCGAGACGAACTGCGCGGACTTCGGCATCCCGATCCACGCGTTCGGCAGCGCCACCCAGGGCATCGTCCACGTCATCGGCCCGGAGCTGGGGCTCACACAGCCCGGCATGACCATCGTCTGCGGCGACTCGCACACGGCCACGCACGGGGCGTTCGGGGCGCTCGCGTTCGGCATCGGGACGAGCGAGGTCGAGATGGTCCTCGCGACCCAGACCCTGCTCCAGCGAAAGCCCCGGACCTACGAGGTCCGCGTCGACGGGACCCTGCGGCCCGGCGTCAGCGCGAAGGACATCATCCTTGCCCTCATCGCCCGCATCGGCATCGGCGGGGGCACGGGGCACGTCTTCGAGTTCCGCGGCGAGGCGATCCGCGCGCTGAACATGGAACAGCGCATGACGATCTGCAACATGAGCATCGAGGGCGGGGCGCGGGCCGGCCTGATCGCCCCCGACGAGACCACCTTCGAGTACCTGGAGGGCCGCCTCCACGCCCCGCAGGGCGCGGACTGGGACGCGGCCGTCGAGCGGTGGCGCACCCTCCCGACCGACGAGGGCGCCGTCTTCGACAAGAGCATCGTCATCGACGCCAACGCGCTCGAGCCGATGGTCACCTACGGCAACAACCCCGGCATGGGCATCCCCGTGAGCGGGTTCGTCCCCCGACCCGAGGACGCCGCGGACCCCGCCGCCCGCCGCGGTCTCGAACGCGCGCTCGAGTACATGGACCTGACCCCCGGCCAGGCCATCGCCGGACAGCCGGTCGACGTCGTCTTCATCGGCTCCTGCACCAACAGCCGCATCAGCGACCTGCGGCTCGCCGCCTCCGTGCTCAAGGACCGCCACGTGGCCGCGGGGGTGCGCGTGATGATCGTCCCGGGTTCGCAGCCCGTGAAGCTCCAGGCGGAACGCGAGGGCCTCGACCTGATCTTCAAGGCCGCCGGCGCCGAGTGGCGCGAGGCCGGCTGCTCGATGTGCATCGCGATGAACGGCGACCAGCTGTCGCCCGGCCAGTACGCCGTGAGCACGTCGAACCGCAACTTCGAGGGGCGCCAGGGCAAGGGCGGGCGCACGTTCCTCGCGTCGCCGCTCACAGCCGCCGCCTCGGCGATCACCGGCGTCGTCACCGATCCACGCACGCTCCCTGGCGTCGAGGATCTCGTGACCGTCGGCGGAGGGTACTGATCATGGCCGAGGGCTTCCGCTCCTTCACCTCCGCGATCGTCCCCCTGGCGGCGGAGAACGTTGACACGGACCAGATCGTCCCGGCGCGCTACCTCAAGGTCACCGACAAGGAAGGCCTCGCAGAGGCGCTGTTCCGCGACTACCGCTTCAACGAGGACGGCACCAGGAAGGACCCGGTCTGGCTGCTGGACCGCCCCGAGATGCAGGGCCGCAAGGTCCTCCTCGTGGGCGACAACTTCGGCACCGGCAGCTCCCGCGAGCACGCGCCGTGGGCGCTCCGCAGCTGGGGTATCCAGGCGATTCTCTCGACCTCCTTCGCGGACATCTTCAAGAGCAATGCGCTCAAGAACGGCGTGCTGCCGATCGTCGTGGATCCGGCGACGCACGCCGCGCTGTTCGCGATGGTCGGGGCGGACCCCGATGCGGAGCTCCGCGTGGACCTCGCAGAGCAGGGGATCCTGCTGCCGGACGGGAGCACGCTGGACTTCGAGGTCGACCCGTTCAGCAAGATGATGCTGATGGCCGGCACGGACGAGATCGGCTTCGTGCTGGCCAAGGACGCCGAGATCACCGCCTGGGAGGCGGTCCATCCGCCGCGGGTGGACACGCGCATCGGGACCGCGCTCGCCAGGTAGGCACGGGGCCGGCGCGACGGTGATCCCTCGCCGGCGGGCGCGCACACGACCGTGATCCCTCGCCTACGCCCCGGGGTGGTGGTAGCGGCGCCACGGCGGCGTTCGCCCACCTCGCACGCCCCCAAGTGGTAGGTGAGACCATGCCGGGCATCGCGGGCGCACGCGAACCCCCTACCACCATGCCCAGGCGTATCTGAGGGAGTGCCCAGGCGTATCTGAGGGCGTGCCCAGGCGTATCTGAGGGAGTGCCGAGCCAGCAGCGGGATCAGCGCACCTCACCGATACTCCCGCAGTGGATCTCAACCTGTTCGACCTGATCGCGATCCTGGTCCTGGTTCTCGCCGTGCTGGCAGGGATCCGGACGGGCGCGCTGCCCCAGGTCGGCGGCATCGGCGGCGCGCTGACGGGCCTGCTCGTCACGCTCAATGCCGCGACCTGGCTCCTCGACGCCACCAAGGCCCTCGAGCCCATCCCGCGAGCCCTCATCGTGCTCGGGATCATCCTCGGGTCGGTGGTCCTCGGCGAGGCGCTGGGGTCCGCGCTGGGGCGCGCGCTTGCGGAGCGCCTGGGCGAGGGCGTCCTGTCCGGCATGGACCGCTTCGCCGGCGGCGCGCTGGGGGCCGCACAGGCACTGCTGATCATCTGGCTCGCGGGCGGCCTCATGGCCGTGAGCCCGTTCCCCAGGCTCGCCCAGACCGCGGCGACGTCGACGGCCGTGCGCACGGTCGACCAGTACCTGCCGCCGCCGACGGAGATCATCGGCCAGATCGCCGGTGCCCTCGACGACTCCGGCCTGCCCGACGTCTTCCTCGGCCTCGAGCCCATCCCGCTCGAGCCGGTGGACACACCGTCGAGCCGCGAGGCCGTCGGGATCGCGGGTGAGGCCGTCGACAGCACGGCCCGCGTCGTCACCCGGGCCTGCGACTCGCAGGTGACCGGGACCGCGTTCCTCGTCGCGAAGGGCTACCTCGTCACCAACGCCCACGTCGTCGCGGGCGCCAGCACGATCCGGCTGAGCACGGGCGACGGCGTGGCCGACGCGACCGTCGTCATGTTCGACCCGGTGCTGGACCTCGCGCTCCTCTACGCCCCCGACGTCACGGGCCATGTCCTGGGCTTCGCGGCTCAGCGACCGGATCGCGGGACCCTCGCGGCTGCGCTGGGGTACGCCGGCGGCGGGCCGCTCGTCGTGATGCCCGCGGCGGTCTCCGGCTCGTACCCGGCGACCGGGCGCGACATCTATGGCAAGGACCGCGTGACCCGCGAGATCCTCGAGCTGCGCGCCCAGGTGGAGCCCGGGGACTCCGGCGGGCCGCTGATCCTCCGGGACGGCACGGTCGGCGGCCTCGTGTTCGCGGAGTCGAAGACCGACCCGGACGTGGGCTACGCGCTGACCCCCGAGTCCGTGGCAAGCCGCGTCGGGCCCTCGCTCGGGTCGAAGAAGGCGGTCGATCTCGGGCCCTGCCTCCGCTGAGCCTCGGGCGGCGGCCCACCGCCGATGCTCGCCGCCGACCCCGCGCGCCGCGCCGCCGCCGCTAGCATTGCCGCCCATGACCGACACGGCCGCCACCCACGCCCTCGCCACCCTCGCCGCCGATGCCTGGGAGGCCTGGCTGGAGCACGACCCGGTGTTCGCCACCTCGGTCGGCGACCCGCGGTTCGACGCGTTTCTCCCCGCCGTCACCGAGGCCGACGAGGCGGCCTCCCGCGCGCGGTTCGCGACGCTGCTCGATCGCCTCGAGGCGCTGCCGGCCGACGACCCCGCCACGGCCGACGACCCTGCCGCCGCGGTCACCCGGTCCGCGCTGCGCGAATCGCTCCTCGCCGCGATCTCGCTGCTCGACACCGGCCTCACCGCGTGGAACGTGGACCCGCTCGACGGGATCCCGGCCTTCCTCCTGGGCGTGCCCGAGTACCAGCGCCACGGCACCCCGGACGAGCGGGCGGCGATGGTCGAGCGCTGGCGCACCGTCGGACCGTTCGTGGACGCGCACATCGAGCGCCTCCGCGTGAGCCTCGCCCGCGGCCTGGTCGCATGCTCCTCGCCGGTCGACAGCGTCGTGGATGTCCTCGCGGAGCTGTTGCGGACCCCGGACGAGGCGTGGCCCTTCCTCGGGCCGGCAGGGACACCGGCCGGGAATCCGGGCGACCCCGACGCCGACGCCAACCCCGACCCCGCCTTCGCCGCCAACCTCCGCGACGCCATCGCGACCGGGATCCGCCCGGCCTTCGCCCGCCTCCAC
>JANNHX010000565.1:0-13417 GCA_031404615.1 Chloroflexota bacterium | reverse complement strand
TCTCCTCGCGGGCGCTCGGCAGGACGGACGTCATCTTGTCGAGGATGAACAGGCGGGCGGCGAGGGCCTGCTTGAGCCCCTCGCGGATGACCCGCTCGTCGATGCCCTTGACCTTGATGTCCATCTGGAGGGCGGTGATGCCCTCCGTGGTGCCGGTCACCTTGAAGTCCATGTCGCCGATCGAATCCTCCTTGCCGAGGATGTCGGTCAGGACCACGAAGTTGCCCGTGTCGCCGTCGAGCACGAGGCCCATCGCGGCACCGGCGACCGGCGCCTTGATCGGCACGCCCGCGTCCATGAGGGCGAGGGTCGAACCGCACGTGGAGGCCATCGACGTCGAGCCGTTGCCGGCGACCACCTCAGAGACGAGGCGGATGACGTACGGGAACTCGTCGTGGCTCGGCAGGACGGGGAGCAGCGCGCGGGCGGCCAGGTTGCCGTGCCCGATGTCCCGGCGGGACGGGCCACGCATCGGCTTGTTCTCGCCGGTGCTGTACGGCGGGAAGTTGTAGTGGTGCAGGTAGCGCTTCTCGGTCTCGGGGCTGATCGTGTCGATCCGCTGGACGTCCGCTGACGCGCCGAGCGTGGCGACGGTCAGCGCCTGGGTCTGGCCGCGGGTGAACAGGCCGGAGCCGTGCGCACGCGGGAGCAGGCCGACCTCGACCGAGATCGGGCGGATCTCGTCAGTGGCGCGGCCGTCCATGCGCAGGCCCTCGGTGAGCACGAGGCTGCGGACGGTCTTCTTCTGGACGAGGTTGAAGAGCGCCTTGCTGAAGCGGGCATTGCGGCGCGCGGCCTCCAGCAGGGTCGCCGACTCGGCGAGGTCCTTGCGCGTGGCGCGGACGGCATCCGCGATGCCGGCCTTCAGGGTCTCGATGCGGCCCGGGAGGTCCTTGCCAAACCAGATGAGCAGGTTGGCGGTGGCCTCGGCGTCCGGGAGGGCGCGGTGGTTCTCGGTCAGCTCGATGCCGAAGAACTTGGCCAGGGTCCCGAGCTTGTAGTTCTCGAGATCCGGGTAGCCCTCGCGGGCGATGACGAGCGTGTCCAGGTACCTGCCCTGCTCGACACGGGTGCCGTCGCCGAGGGCTTCCTGGATGAAGGCGATGTCGAAGCCGACGGAGTGGCCGACAAACGGCGCGTCGCCCACGAAGTCGAGGGCCTTGCGGGCGGCCTCGGCCGCGGTCGGGGCGCCTTTGACGTCCTTGTCGCTGATGCCGTGCATCTGGTTGCCGACGATCGGGCGGCCGGGGTTCACGAGCGTCGACCAGCGGTCGGTGATCTTGCCGCCCTTGACGCGGACCGCGGCGACCTCGAGGAGGTCGGCCATCTTCGGGTCGGTGCCGGTCGTCTCGACGTCCACGACGACGAACTCGCCGCCCGCCTTCGCCAGCTCGGCGAACGTGAGCACGGATTCCGTGGCGGGCTCGATGTACGGCAGGCGCTTGGCCTTGCCGACGAGCTCCCGGAGCTTGTCCTGGATCTCGATCAGCGGCGCAATGGCGCGGTGCCCGAAGAGGATGGCCTCGGCCATGACGTCCTCGGGGAGGATCTTGACGCCCGCCTCGACCATCATGATGGCGTCGCGGGTGCCCGAGACGACTAGGTCGAGCTGGGAGTCAGCGAGCTGCGGGTACGTCGGGTTGAGGACGAACTCGCCGTCGATGTAGCCGACGCGCACGGCGCCGACCGGACCCTGGAACGGGATCTCGCTGATGGTGAGGGCGGCCGACGCGGCGATGGTGCCGAGGATGTCCGGGTCGTTCTCGTGGTCCGTGGAGAGGACCGTGATCACGAGCTGGATGTCGTCCTTGTAGCCCTCGGGGAAGAGCGGGCGGATCGGGCGGTCCGTGAGGCGCGCGGCGAGCGTCGCGGCCTCGGACGCGCGGCCCTCGCGCTTGATGAAGCCGCCGGGGATCTTGCCCGCGGCGTACATCCGCTCCTCGAAGTCGACCGTCAGCGGGAAGAAGTCGAGGCCGGGGCGGGGTTCGGACCGGTTCGCGGTACCGAGGACCATCGAGTCGCCGTAGCGAAGGGTGACCGCGCCGCCCGCGAGGCCGGCAAGCTTGCCGGTCTCGAGCGTGAGGGTACGACCGCCGAACTCGATCTCGAGCGTGGTGGGAGTGGGCACAGGGTTAACGACCTCCTTGGCCGTGCGTGTGAGGATGCCTTGCGGCGCGTGGGGGGTTCGGGTTCGCCTGGAACAGGGCCGGATGCGTCGACCCCGGGGCATGGCCCGGGGTCGTGATGCGGCGAGTCCTAGCGGCGAAGGCCGAGCGAGCCGATGACGGCGCGATAGCGAGCCGGGTCCTTCTTCACCAGGTAGGCGAGAAGGCGGCGACGCTGACCCACGAGCTTGAGGAGGCCGCGGCGCGAATGATTGTCCTTCGCGAAGCGGCGGAGGTGCTCCGTCAGGTCCCGGATCCGCTCCGTCAGGAGGGCGATCTGGACCTCGGGCGATCCCGTGTCGCCGTCCTTGACGGCGTACTCCGCGATGACCTCTTGCTTCTTTTCCCGCGCGAGCGGCACTCGATCCTCCGACACGAACGATGGCGTGACTACACGATTTCTACTATTCGACCGGCGGAGGATAGCAGGGACCCCCGATTTCGCCAAGCGCGCGACGGTCAGGACCGGGCCGCCGCGAGCAGGTCTGTGAGCACGCGGACGTTCCCGATGGCGTCCGAGAGCGGCAGCGGCGAGGGCGCGCCGTCGAGCACCGCGGCCGCGAAGGCGTCCGCCTGGCAGGCGTAGGGATCGGCTGCGGGGACCTCGATCACCTCGGTCTGGTAGGCCTCGGGCGCCCCACGGCCGGTGGTCAGGAGCACCCTCGTCGGGAGCTCCGGCGGGATGTTGAACGGGATCTCGATCGCGATCCGGCCCTCGGTCCCATAGATGTGGACACGCTGGTCCGGCTCGGCCTGGGTGGCCGCCGTGAACGAGGCGACGCCCGAGGGGAACGCGAGCGTGCCGGTGGCGACGACGTCGACTCCGGAGACCGGGTCGCGCACGAGCGCCGCGGTCACGGCCGTGGGCTCCTCGCCGAACAGCATCCGCGAGAGGTTGACCGAGTAGCAGCCGATGTCCCACAGGCCCCCGCCGCCCCACTCGAGGACGTTGCGGATGTCGGAGGGGTCCGGCAGGTAGTAGCTGAACCAGCTGTCGACGGCGACGAGCCGGCCGATGCGCCCGGTGGCGACCAGCTCGCGGGCCCTCAGCCACGCCGGGTGGTGGCGGTACATGAAGGCCTCGACGAGCAGGCGGCCCGAGGCCTCGGCGTCGGCGGCCAGGCGCTCGGCGTCGGCGACGGTGAGGGCCATCGGCTTCTCGCACAGGACATGCATGCCGGCCCGCAGCGCGGCGCTGGACCACTCGACGTGGAGGTGGTTGGGCAGCGGGATGTAGATCGCGTCGACGTCGGGGTCCGCGAGGAGCGCCTCGTACGAGCCGTGGGCGCGCGGGATTCCGAGCGTGTCCGCGGTCGCGCGGGCCGTGGCGGTGTCGCGCGAGGCGATCGCCACGACCTCGTTGCGCAGGGAGCGCCGGAACCCGGGGATGACCTTGTGGACGCCGATCCTCGCGGTCGACAGGACGCCCCAGCGGAGCTTCTCGGTCATGCCTCGCCTCCTCCATCGGCCTTGAAGGCCACGCGGACCCACGGCGCCGGTCTGGTGCCGGCGAGCCGCATCGACCTGCCCTCGATGACGGCCCTGTCAGCGGCGCCAGCATGCACGGGCCCGACCGCGACCTGGTAGCGGCCGTCAGGCGGCAGCGCCACGGGCAGCGGAAAGCGCATCAGGCTGCCCGGTCCGAACGCCCGATCGACGGCCTGGCCCACGACGCAGTGGTCGCGGCCGAGCAGGCGGGACGCCGTGCCGAGATTGCCCGTGGTGATCGCGTTGCGGACCTCGGTCGAGCGGACGGCGCGGCCCTCGAGCTCGAACGGCGGCACCACGACGACGTCGAAGCCGCGCTCCGCGCCGAGCGCGGCGAGCGTCTCGGGCGTGCCGGCACGCCTGTAGCCGAAGGCGGCATCGGGCGTCATGAGCAGCCCTGAGAGCGGCACGCGGGCCTCGATGCTCGCGACGAACGCGTCGTACGTCGTCTCGCGCAGCGCCTGGTCGAAGTGGACGACGACTGTCGTGTCGATGCCGGCCGCGGCGAGGCGCTCGAGGCGCTCGTCCGGGTCGCACAGGAGCGGCGGCGCGTTGCCCGTGATGATCTCGTCGGGGTGGTGGTCGAAGGTGATCACCACCGGGCGGGCGTACCGGGACCCCGCCTCGGCGACGAGGTGCTCCAGCAGGTAGGCGTGGCCGAGGTGGAGGCCGTCGAAGACGCCAACGACGACGAACACCGGCGCATCGGCGTGCGGGAGGTCGGCGAGACCGCGGGCGACGTGCATCGTCAGGCGGGCTCGGCCGCCGGCTCGTCGGGCTCGGCCGCCGGCTCGGCGGGCTCGGCCGTGGGTGCCGGGACCTCGCGCCGCACCGGGCGGCCCGCCTCGGCCGGCCGCTCCGCGAGCACCTTGTGCGGATGCAGGGCACCGGTCACGGCCTTGCAGACCGCGACCACCCGTCCGTCCGGGCCCACGGCGAGCACGAGCGGCGCGTCGCGCAGCACGAGCGGCGTCTTGGGGGCGGTGATCAGGCCCTCTCCCAACCGGCGGACCTCGTCGTTAGTCACGATGGCGTGCGGCAGCTCCTCGAGCCCGGCATCGATCGGGCGCATGGCCCGCTCGATGCCCGCCGGCCCGTCGGCGGCGTGCTCGCGCAGTGCCTCGAACGAGATGGCGTCCTCGAGGCGGAACCCGCCCGACGCCGTCCGCACGAGCGCGCCCAGGTATGCGCCGCTGCCCAGGCTCGCGCCCAGGTCACGCGCGAGGGCGCGGATGTACGTGCCCGCGGAGCACTCGACGTCCACGACGGCGATCGGCCGCGCGGGATCCGAGTCGTCCCACTCGAGCATCGTGGCCTCGTGGATCACGACGTTGCGGGGCGCCAGCTCGACCGTCTCCCCGCGGCGGGCCATCGCGTAGGCGCGGCGGCCCTCGACCTGGACCGCGGAGTAGACCGGTGGCACCTGGCTGATCGGCCCACGGAAGGCGTCCAGCCCGGCCTCAACGGCCTCGCGCGTCACCGGTGGCCCGTCGATGGTCGTGCGCTCGCCGTCGATGTCGTCGGTCGTGGACGTCTCGCCGAAGCAGATCGTCGCGCGGTAGCGCTTGGCACCCGAGAGGTGGTACTCGACGAGGCGGGTGGCGCGGCCCAGGAAGACGGGCAGCACGCCGGCGGCGAACGGGTCGAGCGTGCCGCCGTGGCCCACGCGCTTGGTCGACGAGAGGCGGCGGACGAGCCCCACGACGTCGTGCGAGGTGGGGCCGGACGGCTTGGCGACGATCAGGACGCCATCGAGGCCGCCCCGGCGATCCCGGGGGCTCACCGGCGTACCTCGGCCGCGAGGCGCTCGGCCACCTCGCGCACCACGGGCACCGCGGCGTCGAGCGGCAGCGGGATCGTGGCGCCCGCGGCGCGCGCATGCCCTCCCCCACCCCAGGTCCCGGTCAGGGCGGTGGCGTCGACGCCGCCGGGCCTGGTGCGGACGGAGAGCCGCGTGGTCCCGTCCTCCTGCTCCTTGAGCAGCATGGAGACCTCCGCGGTGTCGGACTGGGCGAGCAGGTCGATGATCCCCTCGGAGTGCGCGGGGATCGCGTCGGTGTCGGCGAGGTCCGCGTTGCGGAGCGTCGACCAGATGACCAGGCGATCGGGCGAGACCGCGAGGCGGTCAAGGACGCGCCCGAAGAGGCGCAGCTGCGTGTCGGGCTTCGTGCGGTACAGGCGGCGCGAGATATCGGACAGCGGCGCGCCGGCCTCGACGAGCGCCGCCGACACGGCGAGCGTGCGCGCGGTGGCATTCGGGTGGGCGAAGGTCGCCGTGTCCATCACGACACCGGCCATCAGGTTGTCGGCAAGCGTCCGGTCCCCGAGGTCGAGCGGCAGCTCGAGGCGGACCGCCAGGAGCGCGACGAGCTCGCAGGTCGCGGCGGCGCCCGGGTCGATCCAGTCGGCATCACCCGCGCCATCGTTGGAGGCGTGGTGGTCGATGATCGCCCGCGGCAGGCTCGCGAACAGGACGGCGTTGCGGACGGCCACATCCCCCACGCGCGCGGCGCTGGCGCAGTCGGCGAAGACGAGCAGGTCGTAGGTCTCGGCCGGGTCGGGATCCGTACGGAAGCGGTCCAGGCCGGGCATGAACGCGTACAGCGGGGGGATCGCGTCCGTGGAGACGGCGGTCGCGCGGCCGCCCATCGCCTCGACCAGGAGGCAGATGCCCTGCACGGCACCGATCGTGTCGGCGTCCGGGTGCTCGTGGGTGACGGCGAGCACATTGCGCGCGCCGCGCACCCGATCGAGGAACGCCGCCGGGACGGACTCGCGCGCCAGCGCGGAGAGATCGAAGGGCGTGCTCATCCCTTCTTCGTCCCCGGCTTGCGCCGCGGCACAGGCGGACGGGACCCGCCCTTCGCGCGGTCGACGCCGGGCGGGCCACGCCGCTTGGCGGGACGGCGGCCCGACGAGGGAGCCGGCGGGATGGCGGGCAGCGTGCCAGGTCCGCCGGCAGCCGCGCCATCCGGGGTCTCGTCCTCGGCCGGCTCCGCGTCGCCCTCGTGGGGCATCCGCTTCACCGGTGTCGGCAGCGATTCGTTGAAGGGCGTGACCTCCTGCGGGTCCACGCCGGACTCGAGCTCCTGGAGCAGGTGGAGCACGCGCGTGCCCCGCTCCGCGGTGTCGTCGAGGTGGATGTGCAGGGCGGGGATCCGCTTGATGCGGAGGCGCTTGCCCAGCTCGTGGCGCACGAAGCCCATGGACGCCTGGAGCGCCCGGACGGTCTCGGTGCGGTCGGTCTTGCCGCCGATGACGCTGACCCAGACCTTCGCATGGCGAAGGTCCGGTGCCGTCTCGACGTCCGTGATCGTCGCGAACCCGATGCGGGGGTCGGCCAGCTCCCTGGCAAGGATCTGGCCGATCTCCTGGCGCAGGAGCTCATCGACGCGGTTGGTCCGCTGGCTCATCTCATGCTCTCCAAGGTCCGGGGCGCCACGGACGCGGGCCGCCGGACCGGGCCGTCGGGGTTACCCGGCGACCCGGCTGCGCGCCTGGTGGGTGAAGCACTCGATGACGTCGCCCTCGACGAGGTCGTTGAACCCCGCCAGGCCGATGCCGCACTCGAAGTTCTGGGTGACCTCGCGCACGTCGTCCCGGAACCGGCGGAGCGAGTCCAGCTTGTCCGTGGCGATGAGCTTGCCGTTGCGGTAGACCCGCGCCTGGCCGTTGCGGACGATGCGCCCGTCCACGACGAAGCAGCCGGCGATGACCGTGCTCTTGCCCACCTTGAAGATCTGGCGGACCTCGGCGCGACCCTCGATCACCTCCACGATCTCCGGCTCGAGCATGCCCTTGAGGGCCGCATCGATGTCGTCCGTGAGCTTGTAGATGATGTCGTAGAGCCGGACATCGACGCCCTCGGCCTCGGCACCGCGGCGGGCGGTGTCGGTGATCCCGGTGTTGAACCCGATGACGATCGCGTTCGACGCCGTTGCCAGCATGATGTCGTTGTCGGTGATGTCGCCCGCGGCCTCGAGGAGGATGTTGATCTTCACCTCGTCGTCGCTCAGCTGCTGCAGCGCGTGGGTGATGGCACCCAGGGAGCCCGACACGTCGGCCTTGAGGATGATCCGCAGCTCCTTGGCCTGGCCGGCCTGGATCTGCTTGTAGAGGTCCTCGAGGGTCGCGCGCCCGGAGCCGGCGCCGGCCGCGTTGGTGGCGACGATCTTGCGGGCCTCCACCAGGTTGCGGGCGGTCATGACGTCCTTGACGACGCGCAGGACGTCGCCGGCCTCGGGGACGTCCGTGAGGCCGAGGATCACTGTGGCGGTTGCGGGCCCGGCCTTCGGGATCCGCTTGCCGACCGAGTTCTCCAGGGCCTTGATCTTGCCGAAGGTGCTGCCGGCGACAACGCTGTCGCCCACGCGGAGCGTGCCGGTCTGGACGATGATCGTGGCCACGGGGCCGCGGCCCTTGTCCAGGCGCGCCTCGATGACGGTGCCCACGGCGTCCCGCTTGGGGTTGGCCTTGAGCTCCTGGAGTTCCGCGACCAGCAGGATGATCTCGAGCAGCTCGGGGATGCCGGCCCGGGTCTTCGCGGACACCGGGACGAGGGGCGTGTCGCCGCCGTAGTCCTCGATCACGACGCCGGCCTCGGCCAGCTCGTTCTTGACCCGGTCCGTGTTGGCGTCCGGCTTGTCGATCTTGTTCATCGCGATGACGAGCGGAACCTTGGCCGCCTTCGCGTGGCTGATCGCCTCCAGGGTCTGGGGCATCACGCCGTCGTCGGCCGCGACCACGATCACCGCGATGTCGGTGACCTTGGCCCCGCGGGCGCGCATCGAGGTGAATGCCTCGTGGCCCGGGGTGTCGAGGAAGACGAGGCGCTTGCCGTCCTTCGTCGTGACCTCGGACGCACCGATGTGCTGGGTGATGCCGCCGCGCTCGCCGGACGCCACCGTGGTCGAACGGATCGCGTCGAGCAGGCTCGTCTTGCCGTGGTCGACGTGACCCATGACGGTCACGATGGGCGCGCGGGCGACGAGATCCTCGTCGTCCTCTGCTTCCTCGTCCCAGAGCTGCACCTTGGCAGCCTCGGCGGGCGGACCTTCCTCCTCCTCGTCGTCGGAGGCGGCGGCGGCGGCGCCGGCCTCGGCGACCTCGTAGCCCAGCTCCTCGGCGACCAGCGACGCGGTATCGCGATCGATGAGCTGGTTGATGGTCGCGAAGATGCCGCTCTTGATGAGCTCGCGGATGATGTCCGCCGGGCTCACGGTCAGCAGCTCGGCGAGCTCCTTGACGGTGATCGTGCCCGGGAGCTCGATCGCGCCACGCTCGCTCGGATCGACCGTCGTGACGACGCCCGGCGTGAAGCCTGCGCGCCGCGGGGGCTTGCGAGGGCCGCGACGGCCGCGGGTGCCGCTCCTACTTCGAGCCATGGGGCCCTCCTTCGTTCGTGTCGGGGTGGACGTCCGCCGGCCCAGTCAGGGCACCGGCGACGCTGTTGGGCTGATCGGTTGTGGTAAGCACCGCGGGGCCCGCGGCGAGGGAAGCGACGAGATCCGCGGGGAGGGAGACCTTGAGCGCGTGCTCCAGGTTCCGCTTCCGCCCGGCGGTGTCCCAGCAGGATGCGTCGCGGCACAGGTACGCGCCGCGGCCGGGCATCCGGCCGGTGGAATCGATGAGGACGGCGCCTTCGGGCGAGCGGACGACGCGCACGAGCTCGCGCTTGGGCCGAGGCGTACGGCAGGCGACGCAGCTCCGCTCGGGGAACCGTCGCGGCGGTGTGGGCCGGGTTCTCCCGGCGGACGCCGTGCCTACGACGACACCTCCTCGGGCGACTGCTTGCGGCTCCGCTTGGCCTTGGGCGCCGTGGTGGGGCTGGCCGCCTCGGCCGGGGACCCGGCAGGGGCCTCCTCGGCGGGGGCCACCTCGGCGGGCGCGGCGGCGGCCTTGCGGGTCCGCTTCGCGGGGGCCTTGGCCTCGACGGGGGCAGCGGTGGGTGCTTCGACGGCGTCGACCGCGAGGGCCTCGGTGACCGGCGCCTCGACGACCTCAACCGCCGGGATCTCGAGGATGTCGGCCGCCGGGATGGCGGCGACCTCGGCCTCGGCGACCACGGGCTCAGGCTCGGGCTCAGGCTCGGCGACGGGCGGAGCCGCGGCCGCCTCCGCGACGGCCACATCACTGCGGATGTCGATGCGCCAGCCGCTGAGACGCGCGGCCAGCCGGGCGTTCTGCCCCTCGCGGCCGATGGCCAGCGAGAGCATCCGCTCGGGGACCGTGACGTTGGCGATGCGGTGCTCTTCGTCGATCACGACGCCCAGCACCTGCGCCGGGGACAGCGCGTTGGCCACGAAGACCGACGCGTCCTCGTTCCAGGGGATGACGTCGATCTTCTCGCCGGCCAGCTCCGCGACGACGGCCTGGACGCGCGCGCCGCGCTGCCCGACCGTGGCGCCGACAGGATCGAGCCCGTCCTGGCGCGATGCGACGGCGACCTTCGAGCGCGAACCGGCCTCGCGGGCGATCGCCTTGATCTCGACCGTGCCGGCGTGGATCTCGGGGACCTCGAGCTCGAACAGGCGGCGCAGGAAGCCCTTGTGGGTCCGGCTGACCATGACCTGCGGGCCGCGGGCGGAGCGGCGGACCTCGAGCACGAACGCCTTGACCGGCTGGCCGATGCGGTAGTGCTCGAGCGGGCTCTGCTCGCTGGTCTGGAGGACGGCCTCGTCGCCCTTGCCGACGTCGAGGATGATCGCGCGCGGCTCAACGCGGCTGACAGAGCCGGTGATGAGCTCTCCCTCGCGGGCGGCGAGCTGGTCGAAGCGCTGGTCGCGCTCCACCTCGCGCATGCGCTGGAGGATGATCTGCTTCGCGGTCTGCGCGCCGATGCGGCCGAAGTGCTCCGCGTCGAGCTGCTCGATCTCGATGACCTCGCCGGCCTGGGCCTCGGGGTGCGTCGTGTGCGCCTCGTCGACCGTGACCTCGACCATCGGGTCCTCGACCTCGTCCACGACGTGGCGGCCGCGGTACACGCGGATCTCGCCGCTGGCGGGATCGATGCGGACGAAGATGTCCTCCTCGCCGGCGACGCGGCGGTAGGCGGCCTGGATCCCCTCCTCGACGGCGCGGATCAGCGCCTGCTGGGGAACCTGCTTCTCGGCGTTGAGCTGGAGGAGCGCACCGACGAAGTCACGACTCATCATGCGCCTCCCTGCTGCTGCTCTTCGACGCGAGCCCCGTTTCGACACAAAGAAACGTGGGTTGGTCACCCACGTTCGTTGGCGGCCTCTCGCTCAGTTCGGCCGAGTATACACCCGGGTCCGTGGACCCTCAATCGGCGCATTCCCGGCCGCGACGACCCCGTAGCGGCGGTCCACGTACTCCTCGAGGAGTTCGATGAACTCGGCCACGATCGCGTCGCCGCGGAGCGTCCGGTCCAGCTTCCCGTCGACGAAGACCGGCGCCACCGGCGCCTCGAACGTGCCAGGCAGCGAGATCCCGATGTCCGCGTGCTTCGACTCGCCCGGGCCGTTTACCACGCAACCCATGACAGCGACCTTCATGTCCTCGACACCGGCGTGCGTCTCGCGCCACGCGGGCATGCGGGCCTTGATGTGGTCGGTGATGTCGCGGGCCATCACCTGGAAGAAGGTCGATGTCGTCCGGCCGCAGCCGGGGCACGCCGAGACCTGAGGCAGGAACGCGCGCAGGCCCATCGACTGGAGCACCTGCTGGGCGACCTCCACCTCGAGCTCGCGGCCGGCGCCGGGCTCCGGGGTCAGCGAGACGCGGATCGTGTCGCCGATCCCCTCGTTGAGCAGGATCGCGAGGCCCGCGGTCGACGTGACGATCCCCTTCATGCCCATGCCGGCCTCGGTGAGGCCCAGGTGCAGCGGGTAATCGGAGCGCGGGGCGAGCCGGCGGTACGTGTCGACGAGGTCCCGGACACCCGACACCTTCGCCGACAGGATAATCCGGTCGTGGCGGAGGCCCACCTCTTCGGCGAGCTCGGCGGAACGCATCGCGGACTCGATCATGGCGTCGATCATCACATCGCGGGCGTCGCGCGGCTCGGCGGCCGTCGCATTCGCCTCCATGAGGTCGGTGAGGAGCTGCTGGTCGAGGCTGCCCCAGTTGACCCCGATGCGCACCGGCTTGTCGTGCTCGATCGCCGCCCGGACGATCGTCGTGAAGTTCTCGTCGTGGTACTTCCCGCCCACGTTGCCCGGGTTGATCCGGTACTTCGCGAGGGTCGCGGCCATCTCGGGGAACTCGACCAGCAGCTTGTGGCCGTTGTAGTGGAAGTCGCCGATGACCGGCACGTCGACGCCGAGGTTGTCGCGCAGCTTGCGGATCATCTCCGGGACGGCCGCGGCGGCCGCCTCGGTGTTGACCGTCACGCGCACCAGCTGCGAGCCCGCGTGGGCGAGGCGCGCGACCTGGATCGCCGTGCCGTCGGCGTCCGTGGTGTCCGTGTTGGTCATCGACTGGACGACGACCGGGTGCGCGGACCCGACGAGAACGCCCCCGATATCGACCGAGACGGTGGGCCGGCGGACCGGTCTCAGTGGCCCTCCGACGGCCGAGCGCGCTGCCCCGAGCGCATCGGCCGGAGGATTCGCCGCGGTGCTCACGGGGTGCCGCCGCCCACCTGGCGGGCGATGTCGAAGACCGTGATCCAGATCAGGAACGCGAACAGGGCGACGAAGCCCACCGCGTAGGTCGCCTGCTCGGCGCGCAGCGAGATCTTCTTGCCGTAGCGTGGGATGGCCTTGAGCAGGAGCATCAGCATCCGGCCGCCGTCGAGGGGCGGGAACGGCAGGAAGTTCACCAGCGCGAGGTTCGCGGACAGGATGCCCGCAACGTAGATCGTCATGACGATGCCGCTGTCGCGGAACGTGTCGCCGAGCGAGGTGGCGATGCCGATCGGGCCGCTGACCGGCGGCTGGCCCGTCGGGTTGGACACGATCGAGCCGACGAGGCTGCCGAGGCCCTCGAGGATCAGCCCGAACCAGCGCATCGTCTCGCTCCAGCCGATCTGGATCGCCTCCGGGAGCGGCCGGCCGGTGTACGAGGGCAGGAACACGAACTCGAAGCCCGTCTCCGCGGCCTTGATCCCCAGCGCGCCCTTGCCGGCGTCGAGCTCGGCCTGCGTCCGCAGCGTGACCGTGACGTCGCTGGTCGTGCCGTCGGCGTGGCGGACGCCGAGCACCACAGTCTCGCCCGCGTGCGAGCGGAGGCCGTCGATGGGCGACGTGTCGTCGTAGCTGCTGAAGAAGTCGTACTGCTGGCCGTCGACGCTCACGATGGCGTCGCCGCCCACCAGCCCCGCCTTGTCGGCGGGCGATCCCACCTCGACGTTGTCGAACTTGAGGCCGATGTACGGGGTGGCGAACCAGGCGATCGACGTGAAGATCGCGAGCGCCAGCAGGAGGTTCATGAACACGCCGGCGAGCAGGATGATCAGCTTGATCGGCAGGCGCGCCCGCCCGAACGAGCGCGGATCGAAGCCGTCCTCGCCATTCTCGTCCTCGAGCTTCACGAAGCCGCCGATGGGCAGCCAGTTGAGCGTGTAGACCGTGCCCGGCGGGTTCTCTGGCGTCTCGAGGACGGCCTCGTGGGCCTCCTCGTCCTCGCGGGTCGCGGCGAGCGCCTCGTCCCGGGCGGCGCGGTACTGCCCGGCGTCCTTCGCGGACACGCCGCCCGACCCGAGCGCCTTCGCCCGTGGCGGAAAGCCGACGCCGAACTCCAGGACCCGCACGCGCGCGATGCGGGCCGTGATGAAGTGGCCGAGCTCGTGGAACAGCACGAGA
>JANNHX010000564.1:0-7888 GCA_031404615.1 Chloroflexota bacterium | reverse complement strand
GGGACCACGTTGACCGTGACGTTGGGCTTGACCTTCTTGTACTCGGCGACCGTATCGGCCATCCACTTGTCCGCGCCCGGCGCGTCGGACTCGGCCCAGTACCAGAACTCGAGGTTGACGGGCTCCGTGGAGGCCTCGCTCGCGGCAGGCGCGGTCGTCACGCCCGGTGCCGTGGTCGCGCCGGGAGCGACCGAGGGTGCCGTCGTGGGTGCCGCGGTCGACGCACCACCTCCGCAGGCGCCGAGGATGAGCGACGAGGCGACCGCCAGGGCGCCAAGCCGTGCCAGAGTCCTTCGCATTGGGTGTTCTCCTCCTGTGATCGCTCTCCTGGTGGCCGCGGGGTGGATCGGCGCGCTACGCATAGCGGCCATACTCCAGACCGGCCTCGAACAATGCGGCAACGTTCTCGGGGGGCACCTCCGGGCCGATGTTGTGTACCGATGCGAACAGGAACCCGCCGCCCGGGGCCAGGGTGGCGACGTTCTCCCGCACCTTGTTCCGAATGGCATCAGGGCTGTCGAAGCTGAGCACCTCGTTCTCGAGCGTGCCGCCGAAGAACCCCATGTCCCTGCCGAACTCCCGCTTGAGGCGGTCCAGACCCATCCCTCGAGCGGTGTACTGCACGGGGTTCAGGCCCTCCACGCCGACCTCGATGAGGTCGGGGATGAGGTCGTAGACGGCGCCATCGGAGTGCATGTAGACGCGCACGTCCGCGAGGCTGTGGATGTGGTCCACCAGGCGCTTGAGCAGGGGCTTGAAGATGGACCGGAAGGTCTGCGGCGAGAAGAGCAGGCCCTGCTGACTGCCCAGGTCGTCGCTCACGCCCACGATCTGGGCGTACGGCGCGGCCTCCTTGAGCAGCAGCGTGTAGAACGGGATGTGGTGCTCCTCCAGCACCCGCTCTGCGACAGCCCGGGCATAGCCCGGGTCAAGGGCCAGGTCCATCAGGTAGCTCTCGGTGCCACGGAGGCTGCTGCTGATCTCATAGATGCCCCATGGACCATCCACGCCAAGCCCGTAGCCCTGCTCGTAGAGGCGCTCGGCCCTGGTGCGCAGTCCGGCCACGCGATCCGGCCCGAGATCGGGGAAGCGGTAGGCCCGCAGCTCCTCCAGGCTCCCCTCGCCCAGGGGGTGGCCGGTCTGGTTGAGGAACCCTCCCCCGGCGATGAAGGTCCGCCCGAAGTCGTCGACGCAGGATTGGCGGTCCTCGCTCCATTCCGCGTCCCCCTCCTGTGGAATCAGCCACAGCAGGTCCACGTCGAAGCGGCGGAGGATCTGGGGGTCCGGCTGCACGATCTGGAGGATCCGGTCGAACACCGGGGCGTCCTGCTCCGGGATCAGCCCGAGGTGGTTGAGGAGGTTCGCATGGGCTTCCCGGTGCAGGGAACAGGAAGGGCCGCCCATGGTCAGCGGGATCCGGTCCGCCTGCTCGTGGTTGAGGGCAGCCAGCGTCCGTCGGCGATGGATGTCGCCGCTCACCCTCAGACGCCCACGATGTGCGTGAGGCCCTGACTGTGATAGCGCTCGGTCCACGAGGGCCGGTCGGGGGTCGCGCCGCGCAGGCCCGCGAGGACGTATGCGAGGAGCGCCACAGGCGGAACCACGGTGAGCGGGGCAAACCGCTCGTCTACGTCGCCGGGGATGGCCAGGAGACGGGAGTCCGGGACCGCCTGACTGGGGGCGACCTCGATGATCCGGGCGCCCCACTCGCGGCAATGGCGGACGACGTCGTCGGTGGCGGCACGGGCGGGTCCATCGGGCGCCAGCGACACGACGACGGTCCCGGGTCCGACCATCGTCGCCGGTCCGGACGCCATCTCCCAGGTCTCGGAAGCCTCCGCGTGGACGAGCGCCATCTCCTTGAGCTTGAGGGCCGCCTCGAGCGCGGCGGGGTAGGCGAGGCCGCCACCGACGACGAAGAGGTGCTCCGCGTCGGCGATCTCCGCGGCGAGCGACTCGACGACCGGCCAGGCGTCGGCAATCGCCATCTCGGCATGGTCGGCCGCGAGGCGGAGGCCGGTGCGGACCGTGCCCAGGGGTTCGTCGCCGAGGATCGCCCCCAGCACGAGGAGCGTCGCCGACAGGGTCGACGAAAAGGTCTTGGTCATCACGGGTGCGCCGCTCGCGCCGCCGCCAGAGAGGACGACGTGGTCCGCGACGCGGGTGAGGCTGGACCCGGGCACATGGACGACCCCGACCGTCGGGATCGTGCCCTGCACCTCCTCGAAGACACCCAGGACGTCGCGGAACTCGCCGGAAGCGGAGATGCCGACGATCGCGTCGCCCGGGCCAAGCCGCGGACGGAAGGTCCGGAAGTCGCCGGCAGTGACCGGGATCGTGATCGGGTCGCCGGGTGCGGCGAGGCGCCGGGCGAGGCCCGCGACGTGGAGGCTGGAGTGATACGAGGTCCCGTTGCCGATCACCCAGATGCGCCGGATGTCCCGGGCATGCAGTGCGTCTGCGACGGCCCCCACGCTCGAATCGGTCGTGTCCAGCGTCGCCCGGATCGCGGCGGGCCCCTCGAGGATCTCGCTGGGCACGGTCCCCTGGATCGGCACGGTTCCTCCTGTCGCCTTCAGGCGACGATGACCCGGATGTCGCGGGCGGTGAGGTTCTGGACGACCTCCGGGCGCACGCCACTGTCGGTGACGATGACGTCGACCCCATCGAGGCCGAAGACGAGCGCCGGCGCGACGAGGTCGAACTTGCCCGAGTCTGCGATCACCACGACCGACGTGGCCATCGACCGGAGCGCCCGATCGGTGAGGATCTCCGGCATGTAGTCGTTCATGAGCCCCCGCTCGAGGCTGATCGCGCCGATGCCCATGAACAGGGTGTCGGCCCGCATCTCCCGGCACGCCTGCTCGGTCAGGTGGCCGAGCAGGCTGTGCATCCGCGGACGGATGACGCCTCCGAGCACGACGAGCTGGATCCCCTCGCAATCAAGGAGGACCTGGGCGACATCCAGGGAGTTCGTGATGACCGTGAGCTCGCTCCGGTCGACGAGCTGGCGCGCGAACTCGACGGCCGTGCTCCCGCTCGTCACGGCGATCGTCTGCCCGTCACGGACCAGGCCAGCCGCCGCGGCGGCCACCCGGCGCTTCTCGGCGTGGGCGCGGATCGGCTGGAGGGTGGGCCCGTTCAAGGACCGCTCGGCAAGGGTCGCGCCGCCGTACGTCCGCACGAGTCGGCCTTCCCGGGCGAGGCGCCCGAGGTCACGCCGGATGGCGGACGGCCCGACCCCCAGCTCGCGGCTCAGCGCGGCCACCGTTGTCGTGCCGTTGGCGCGCACGAACGCGATGAGGCGTTCGTCACGTGACGCGTCGATCATGCGTACATCGTGACAACATCACGCGCATTCTGTCAATCCCATGCGGACACTGCGCGTTCAATGTCGCCACAATGCGCACATTGTCCTTGTGGACGCCCGTTCCGCGTTGTAGAGTTCGGACGGCGCCCATGACGCATCTCGAAGCCGTCCACTCCCCCAATGGCGGAGTCACCCCTTGACCTACGCCCTCGGTGCCTTGCGGGGCATCGGTGCCTGTGCCTCCGGGCACGGCACGTTCGCCGTCCTCGCGCTCGATCACCGGCAGAACCTGCGCAAGGAGCTGCGGCCGGACGATCCAGCCTCGGTGACCTACGACGAGATGGTCGAGTTCAAGCGCGCCGTCGTCCGCGCCCTGGCACCGGTCGCGACCGGCACCCTGCTCGACCCGGAGATCGGCGCCGCGCAGTGCATCGGCGACGGCTCGATGCCGGCGCGGGCGGGCCTCATCGTGGCCATCGAGGCGACGGGCTACCTGGGGCCGTCGACGGCGCGGATCAGCCGGGTGCTGGACGGCTGGAGCGTCGAGAAGGCGAAACGGATAGGCGCCTCGGCCGCCAAGCTCCTCGTCTATTACCACCCCGGCGCACCGAACGCGCGCGACCAGGAGCAGTTCGTGGCCGACGTCGCCACGGCGTGCCGGGCCGCCGACCTGGCGCTGTTCGTCGAGCCGCTCTCGTACTCGCTCGTCGAGGGCGCGAAGCTCACCGGCGAGGCGCGCCGGGAGGTCGTCATCGAGACCGCCCGGCGGCTGACGCCGCTCGGCGGGGACATCCTCAAGGCGGAGTTCCCGTACGACCGGTCGGTTGCCGACCCAGGTCGCTGGGCGGAGGCCTGCGCCGAGCTCGACGCCGCGTCGACGCTGCCCTGGGTCCTCCTCTCCGGGGGCGTCGACGAGGCGACCTTTGAGGCCCAGGTCGAGACCGCCTGCCGGGCGGGGGCCAGTGGCGTGCTGGTCGGGCGCTCCGTCTGGGCGGAAGCGGCGACGATGGAGCCCCGGGCCCGGGACGACTTCCTGGCGAGCACCGGTCGTGAACGCCTCGGGCGCCTCGTCGATGTCGTCGACGCCCTCGGTCGACCGTGGCCTGAGCGCTCGACCCGCCTGACGACCGCGCCGGCGCCGGGCGACGGCTGGTATCGCGGGTACTGAGCATGAGCGACCCGATCAGGGACATCGACATCCTCGCCATCGGCGAGATCAACCCGGACATCGTCGTCTCCGACCCCGATCCGGTCCCGGTCTTCGACGAGGTCGAGCGGGTCATCGAATCCGTGCACATGACGGTGGGGAGCTCGTCGGCGATCTTCGCCTGCGGAGCCGCGCGGCTCGACTTCAGGGTTGCGTTCTTCGGCGTCGTCGGCGACGACGCATTCGGGCGGTTCATGCTCGACGCGATGCGCGCCCGCGGGATCGACGTCTCGGCCTGCGTGGTGGATCCCGCCAGGCGAACCGGGTCGACGGTCATCCTCACGAGCGGCCGGGACCGGGCGATCCTCACCGAGCTGGGCGCGATCGGGGCGATGGACGTCGATGCCGTCCCGGAGTCACTGGTTGATCGCGCCCGCCACATCCACTCGGGCTGCTACTACCTCCAGGAGACGAGCCGCGACCGGTTGCCGGGCTTCTTCGCGGCGGCGCGAGCTCGCGGCATCTCGACCTCCTTCGACACCAACTGGGATCCCACCGGGATCTGGGACGGCGGGGTGGCGGCGATGCTTGGCGCGTGCGATGTCTTCTTCCCGAACGCGGCCGAGGCGCGCAGGATCGCCCGCCTGGACGATGTGGAGGAGGCCGCGCGGGCCCTCGCGAGGATCGGCGCCACGGGGCGGTCCGACGGCGGCCCGATCGTCGCCGTGAAGCTCGGTGCGGAGGGAGCCCTCGCCTGTCGCGCCGATGGGCCGCTGGTCCGGGTCCCGGCCATGCTCGTCACGCCGCTCGACACGACCGGTGCCGGTGACTCGTTCAACGCGGGGTTCCTGCGTGCCTGGCTCGACGGTGCCGATCTTCGCGAGTGCCTTCGCTGGGGCGCGGTGTCAGGCGCGATCTCGACCCTGCGGCTCGGCGGGATCGACGGGCAGCCGACGATGGATGAAGCCCTGGCGGCCCTGGAGGGATACCTGCCATGACGTGGTGGACCGACCGGCCCATTGGACGGGACGCGACGTCGCAGCTCCTGGACCTGGCCCGCGCGAACCGGGCCGGCGAACCGGTCGGCATCTACTCCGTCTGCTCGGCGGACCGGTCCGTCCTCCGGGCCGCGATGGTCCAGGCTCGGCGGGACGCCGTTATCGTCCTGATCGAGGCCACGAGCAACCAGGTCAACCAGTTCGGCGGGTACACCGGGATGACGCCGCCGGACTTCCGCTCGTTCGTCCATTCGATCGCGGATGAGGTGGGCTTGCCACTCACCCGGATCGTGCTGGGTGGCGATCACCTCGGGCCGCATGTCTGGAGGTCCCAGGGGAGCCACGCAGCGATGGGACTGGCGCGCGACCTCGTGCGTGACTACGTCCAGGCCGGGTTCACGAAGATCCACCTCGACGCCAGCATGCGGCTCGCCGACGATCCGGCAGATCGGCCTCTCGACGAGGCAACGGTCGCCGAACGCGCCGCCGACCTGTGCGCCGTCGCGGAACAGGCGGTGGCGCTCCTGCCCGCGGACGCTCCACGCCCCGTCTATGTCGTGGGCAGCGAGGTCCCCATCCCCGGCGGCGAGCTGGCCGACTCGGCCGCCCCGGCCGTGACGAGCGTCGACGCCGTCGAGCGGACCCTGGACGAGACGCGCCGTGCCTTCACGAGATACGGCGTCCACGACGCCCTGGAGCGCGTCCTCGCCCTCGTGACGCAGCCCGGTGTGGAGTTCGGTGACGCGGTGGTCTTCGAGTACGACGACCGTGCCGCCGCCGCCCTCGCATCCCGAACCACGGACCGGTCGCCCTTCATCTACGAGGCGCATTCCACGGACTACCAGACGGAGGACGCACTGGGCCGGATGGTCCGCGACCACTTCGCCGTCCTCAAGGTCGGTCCCGGCCTCACCTTCGCGCTGCGGGAGACGCTGTTCGCGCTCCAGGCGATCGAGGGCGAGTGGCTCGTGCACCGTCGCGGGGTTGTCGCATCACGCCTCCGCGAGACGCTCCAGCGGGTCATGGTGGAGCACCCGGAGCACTGGCAGGCCTACTTCCACGGCGATGAGGACGAGCTCCGCTTTGCCCGCGACTTCAGCCTCAGCGACCGCTCGCGCTACTACTGGCCGCAGGCCGAGGTGCGGGCAGCCGTCGAGCGCCTCGTCGACAACCTCTCGGCGCAGGCGATCCCGCTGACCCTGCTGAGCCAGTATCTGCCGGTCCAGTACCGCGCGGTTCGTGAGGGCACCCTGCCGAACGACCCGCGGGCGCTGATCGGGGCGGGCATCGGAACCGTCGTCGATGCGTACGCCGGCGCCTGCGGCATGCGCCGCACCTAGACAACTCGGGAGGGTCGGGACATGGCCACGATGGGCGGCATCCCGCTGCCAGCGCTCCAGATCGACCACCGGGAGGTGGAACGGCGCAAGCAGCTCCGCAGGGATCTCTGGGAATACCGGCGGGTCGACCACATCCCCATCGCCTTCTGGCCCAACTGGACGTTCGGCTACACGCCGCGTGCGATGACCGAGGACGGCGACATCCAGCTCGAGGTCAACACCCGCACGATCGAGCGCAGCCTGCGGGTGTTCCCCGACGACTACATCCCGTGGGCGCGCATCTGGTCCGGGTACATGACCATCGCGACGATGTTCGGGGCTGAGGTGCACTGGAGCGATGACCCTGCGCAGGCACCTGGCGTCCGGGCTCCGCTGATCCACGAGATCGACCAAATCCACCGTCTCGAGCGCCCGGACCTGGACGCCGGCCTGCTGCCGGAGAACCTGCGTCGCCTGCGTCAGCACGCCGCGGCCCTCTCGCCCGACGTGTCCCTGACGGGGATCGACGCGGGCGGACCTCTCAACAGCTGCAAGGACCTGGTCGACACGAACCTGCTCTACACGGCCTTCTACGACCACCCCGAGGCCATGCACCACCTGCTCGACCTCGTGACCGATGTCCAGCTCGAGGTGTATCGCGCCGTCGTGGAGGCGGCGGGCGGCATCGAGCGCATGACGTGCGTCGACTTCAACACTGAGTGGACACCCGAGCCGTACCGGAGCTTCGTCGGCGACGACGTCAGCGCGACGATCGGCCCGGACCTCTTCCGGGAGTTCGGCCTCCCGTACAACAGCCGCCTCCTCCGGCCCTGGGGTAGTGGCGTCCTGCACAACTGCGGCCCGCACCCGTCACGGAACATCTACCTGGACCACGACCCGAGGCTCAAGGGCCTCCATCTTGCCTACAAGTACTCGCACAAGGACTTCCCGGCCCTGCGGGAGATCCTCGCCGGGTGGGGCGTGGTCCACATCGTGCTGGACAACGAGCTGACGCCGGAGGCGATGCTCTCGTCCTTCCGATCGTCCATGGAGATGCTGGCGCCGGACGTGATCGGCATCCCGGTCTGCATCCTGGACGAATCCTGGAGCGACG
>JANNHX010000563.1:0-7966 GCA_031404615.1 Chloroflexota bacterium | reverse complement strand
CGTGGCGGCAGGTGGGGGCGATGCGCTCGAGCTCGTTGACCATGTCCTGGAGCAGCAGCTCGACGCCGTCGAGGGTCTGGTCCATCGACTCCTCCTGGATCAGGACGGAGCATCCTGCGGGGAGTCGGCGAAGACCATCGTCCCGAGGCGGGTCTCCCGGGCCCGGACGATGGCCGCGGCGATGTCCTGGAGCGACATCCGCTTCTCGGAGTGCGAGAGCAGCGGGGCGCAGGCCGCCGGCCGGGCCCGGCGCCTGGACCCTGGTGAGACGCTCGAGACCGAGGTGGCGTTCGTCCTGCACGAAGGCCTCGACCGGGTCACCGGCGTCCGCCGCCAGCGGGACACCCTCGCCGTCGAGCGAACCGCGACCTGACGGACCGCCAAATGGAGAGCGGCTCCTCCAGGTCGGGGAAGCCCAGAGGAGCCGCAGGTCAGTGAACAGATTCGGTTCGGAACGTCCGCCGTGGAGCCCCGTTACCCTTACCGAGGCACCTCGCCCCGAAAAGGTTTCACCCAAGTCCCGACGAATTCTCAGGGAATTCGTCAGGCTCCGCTGGCCGTTATCGCCTGGCCGCCGCATCGATCGCCGCGAGCACCTTGGCGGTGTCCAACGGGCCCGTGAACCGGTCGGTCTCGGTGCCGCCGGACGAGACGACGACCACCGGTCCCGCAGTCATCCCGGCGGCCTTGCCGGCGGCCGTATCGTCCTTCACCGCCTGGGCGACGGACGCGTCGGAGAGGCAGCGATCGAACGCGCGGACATCGAGGCCGAGCTGGGCGACGAAGCGGAGCAGGTTATCCGGCGTGTAGATCCCTGCGCCTGCGCCCTGGGCCGAGACGGACAGGACGTCGCTCACGAACCATACCGGGCCGTCCTGGGCGGCGATGCAGCGGAGCGCCGTGGCGGCCGCGACGGACTCGTCGCCGAGCAGCGCGAGGTCGTGGAGCTTCGCCCCGATCGTCCCGGCCGCGATCCGCGTGCGCAGCTCGGGGCCCAGCTCCTTGGCGACGGCCGCGGAGTCGGTGGCCTGGTAGTCCATCCAGAGGTCGACCGTGACGGGTGCCGCGGGGTCACCGGCGGCCAGGCCGTCGGTCGGCGTATCCGACCAGGGGTTGGCCGAGACCCGGGGCGAGGGCTGCGGCTCCGGGGTAGCGCCCGCGACCTCGGCATCAACCGCCGCCGTGAGCTCCGCAATGCCCGGCACCCCCAGGAAGCGCTTGCCGTTGACGATGATGGTCGGGGTCGACTCGATGCCGATCCGCACCGCCTCCGCCGTGTCGGCGAGGACCTCGACCAGTACCTCGTGGTCGTCGAGGCAGGTCTCGAGCGCGGCCCCGTCGAGGCCGATTGAGGTCGCGATCGCGGCCAGCTTGGGCCGCGCGAAGGCACCCTCGTTTTCGCCGTCCTGCGCCGCGTACACCGCGTCGTGCATCGCCCAGTACTTGCCGTCGCGCGCCGCGCAGCGGACCGCCAGGGAGGCGTCGATGGACTCGGGGCCGATGAAGGCGTAGTCACGATGGACGAGTGCGATCGTCCCGTCCTCGATACGCGAGACGAGCTGGGGGATCGTCTCCTGTGCGAACTTGGAGCAGAAGGGGCACTGGTAGTCGGCCCAGTACTCGACGATGACCTTGGCGTCGGCCGACCCCAGCCGGTTGCCGTCGGACGGCAGGCCCGTCCCGGCGGACGGCGGGGAGCTCGGGACGACGGCGGCCGAGGCGCCCGGCTCCGCGGACCCGCCCGGGGTGGGCGTGGCGGGGACGAGGACCGTGCCGGGGCTCTCGGTGGCGACCCCGCCGGGGGCAGACCCGCGGCCGAGCGCGAAGCCAGCGCCGAAGGCGAGGGCCACCACGAGGGCGATCGTGCCGATCAGCGCGACCCTGTTCTGGGTCCGCACGGGGTCCGGGGCGCGGCCGGCCGCCGACGCGGACGGCGCCGCCCACGGGTCGAGGGGCGTGACCGGCACCGGCGGGACCGGGCCGGCGGGGATGATGGGGTCGACGGGGGCGGGCGTCCCGGAGGCCGGGGCGCCGAGGGGTTCGGAGTCGTTCACGGGATCATGGTGACCCATAGGACCCGGAGCCGCAAAGCGCGGACCCGCGGGCCCGCCGCCGCGAGGATGGGACCTTTGGCGGTCGGGGCCGCCCGGAATGGTGCGCCCGAGCACATGCGGACACCGCCATAGGACCACCGGGTGGGTAGGCACGCCAGTCGTCCGGGTCGATGCTTGCGGCGGTTGATGGATCTCGGGGATCCGTCCCCCCGCAGGCGCCTCCGGCAGGACGCGTGCGCCAGGCCAGTGCCAGGGGAATCGGAATGCTCATGACGACTGGCCGCGCGCAGGAGGTCGACAACCTCATGGACCGGGCGCGCGCGCTCACGCCGGACGACGTGGCGGCCCGGATCGCGGGCCAGTGGCGGAGGATTGCGTGCGGCTGACGTTCGCCGGGCAGGCGCCCGACGCCGACGTGTCGCTCCTGGCGGTTCCGCGAAGGACCGCCCTCCTCGGCCTGTTCACCGCCGCGACGATCGTGGCCGGGCTTGCGGCCCTGGCCATCGCGACGGCCGTCCTCCTCGTCTCACCGGACATCGACCTGCGCCCGTCGATCTCGATCCCCGGCCTCGATCCGGCGATCGCGGGGGCCGCCGGCGTCGCCGTGTGGATCCTGTTCGCACTCGCGGGTGGCCTGCGCATGCTGCGCGACCCGGGTGGACACGCGACGCTCACCTTCCACCTGCCGTTCATCACCGCCGCGCTCCTGCTGGGCGGCCCGGTCGCGGGCGCGTGGGTCGCCGTGGTGGGAACCATCGACCGGCGCGAGCTGCGCGAGGCACCCTGGTACGGCGTGCTCGCGAACCGGGCGACGCTGGCCATCGCCACCCTGACCGGGGGCCTCGTGCTCGAGGGCATCCTGGCCACCGGGCGGGCCGCCGGCCTCGAGGAGGGGCTGGTGGCATGGCTGGTCGCAGGCATCGCCGGCACCATGGTCATGGCGGTCGTCTCGGCGCTGCTCACGGCAGGAACCATCGTCCTGCGCGACGGGCTCGCCGTTGGGGACACGTTCGCCCTCATCGACCGGTCGTTCCGGCGCACCGCGGTCGCGGAGACGCTGCTCGGATGGCTGTTCGTCGTGGTCTGGGTCGCGGCCGGCTGGTGGGCGCCCGCGCTGTGCACCGCCGTCGTGCTCACGCTCTGGCGCGCCGCGGCGGACGCGGAGGCGCTCGACCACGACCCACTGACCGGGGTCCTGAGCCGGCGGGCGTTCGCGCAGCGCGTCGCCGAGGCCGCCGAGCGGGCGAGGCGCGGCGTCGACGGCGCCGCGTACCTGTTCCTCGACCTCGACGACTTCAAGGCGCTCAACGACGGGCCACGCAGCCATAACATCGGCGACCAGGTGCTCGCGGCGCTGGGCGAGCGGCTCCGGCGCGGGATCCGGGTCACGGACGCCGTCGGCCGCCGCGGCGGTGACGAGTTCATGGTCCTGTTCAACGGGGTCCGCGATGAGGCGATGGCCGAGGAGCTCACCCGCCGCGTCATCGAGCTCGTCACGGCGCCCTACCAGACCGACGACGGCGAGAAGACCGTCGGCGTGTCGATCGGCGTGGCCCTGGCGGTGCCCGGGCAGCGGGACTTCGAGCCGGACCTGCGGGGTCACGCGGACGCGGCGATGTACGAGGCCAAGGAGGCCGGCGGCGGCATCCGCATCTGGCGGGACTCGACCACCGGCTGACGGGGCGGGCATACTCGACCGGTGAGCACAGACTGCCCTTCCGACTGGCACCTCTCCGCTCCCGGGACGGTGCTTTCACGCGTCGCGGACCAGCGCGAACGGCTGCAGGCCGTCGCCAGCTCGCTGGCGCAGACCCTGGACCCGGAGACGGTGGCCGCGCAGATCGTGGAGGCCGCGTGCTCGCTGCTCGACGCTCCCCAGGGCTGGGTCGTGGCGCTGACCCCGGACGGCAAGGCCGTCGAGATGCTCGCCGCCGTGGGCTACAAGACCGAGGTCGTCGAGCCGTGGATGCGCGTGTCGCTCGAGACGCCGGTGCCCATGACCGAGGTGATCCGCACGGGGCAGCCGCTGTTCCACGCGACGGCCGCCGAGCGGCGCGCCGCGTTCCCCGCCCTCGCCGTCCCCCACGGCAGGGGCATCGATGCGGAAGGCTCCGCGGTCATCCCACTCGGGTTCGAGGGCCGCACGACGGGCGCCATGGCGATCTCCTTCCGCGAGCCCCGGACCCTGGACGACGACGAGCGCTGGTTCCTCTCGGCGCTCGCCGCGCAGGGGTCGCAGGCGCTGGAGCGCGCCCGGCTGTTCGCCGCGATCGCCGACCGCGACGCACGTCTCCGGTTCACGCTGCAGGCCTCGGGGACCGGGACCTGGGAGTGGGACCTGGTCGCCGACACCATGGACTGGTCACCGGAGGTCATCGCGCTGCACGGCCTCGAGGACGGGGCGACCCCGGCAGGGTTCGGCGACTGGCTGGACCTGCTCCACCCGGAGGACCGGCCGCTCGTGCGGACGGCGATCCGGAACTCGATGCGGACGGGCCAGACCTACGACGTGGAGTTCCGGGTCGTCCGGCCCGACGGGACGCAGCGCTGGGCCCACAGCGTGGGGCGCACGACCTGGGACGCCGACGGCCATGCGGCACGGATGCTGGGCACGACCCGCGACATCACGGACCGCAAGCTCGCCGAGGCCGAGCGCGACCGGATGCTCCGGACGGAGCGGGACGCGGCGCGGCTGCGGGACGCGTTCATCGGCGTCGTGTCCCACGAGCTCCGGACGCCCATCACGACGATCTACGGCGGGACGCGGGTCCTCGCCCGGCGCTGGCGCGAGATGGAGCCCGCCGCGCGGGACGACATCCTGCGCGACATCGTCGAGGAGACGGACCGGCTCTACCGGCTCGTCGAGGACCTGCTCGTGCTGACGCGCGTGGAGCGCGGGACGCTGGACATCGGCGACGAGCCGATCCACCTCGGACGGCTCATCGAGCGGGTCGTGGCCTCGGAGCGGCAGCGCTGGCCGGCGGTCCGGTTCGAGACGGTCGTGGCGCCGGGGCTGCCGTCCGCGGCCGGCGAGGACACGTACCTCGAGCAGGTCCTGCGGAACCTCCTGGGCAACGCCGCCAAGTACGGCGGCGCCGACTCGACGGTCACCGTCATCGCGGACACCGACGACGACTGGGTCCGGGTACGCGTCGAGGACCAGGGCCCGGGCATCGACGATGACGAGCTGGACCAGCTGTTCGAGCTGTTCTACCGCTCGCCCCGGACGGCCGCGGCGGCGAGCGGGGCGGGCATCGGGCTGTTCGTGTGCCGCCAGCTGGTCGCGGCGATGGGCGGGCGGATCAGCGCGGAACGGCGGCCCGAGGGCGGTGCCACGTTCGTCGTGACGCTGCCCCGCTACCTGGACGACGAGGTCCCCTGAGGCGCGCGGACACTGTGGCGGACCCCGCCTCCGTCCCCCTGCAGACACCGGGCCGCAACATTCGGGGCCCGGGCGCCTCCGGTACCATCCAAAGGTCCACAGATTTCGTTCCAAACGGACGGTGATGCCCATGAAGGTCGGCGTCGCCAGGGAAACCGCGCACGGAGAGCGGCGCGTCGCCCTGGTGCCCGAAGCGCTCGGCAAGCTGACAGCAGCCGGGTGTGAGATTCTCGTCGAGGCCGGCGCGGGCGCCGGTGCCATGATCCCGGACCAGGCGTTCACGGACGCCGGCGGCACGATCGTGGGCACCGCCGACCTGTACGCGACGGCCGACGTCATCCTGCGCGTCCAGAAACCGTCGGCCGAGGAGGCCGGCAGGCTGCGCAGCGGCCAGACCGTCATCGGCCTGCTGTCGCCGCTCCTCGATCCGGCCCTCATGGGATCGCTGGCCTCCGCCGGCGTCACCGCGGTCAGCCTGGACGCCATTCCGCGCACCCTGTCGCGGGCCCAGACGATGGACGCCCTGTCCAGCCAGGCGAACACCGGCGGCTACAAGGCCGTCCTGATCGCCGCCAACACGTACGGGCGCTACTTCCCGCTCCTGACGACCGCCGCCGGCACGGCGAAGCCCGCGAACGTCCTGATCCTCGGGATCGGCGTTGCCGGCCTTGCGGCCATCGGCACCGCGCGCCGCCTCGGCGCCATCGTCGCCGCGTACGACGTGCGCCCGGAGACCGCGGAGCAGGCCGAGAGCCTCGGTGCCAAGTTCGTCAAGCTCAAGACGGCCATCGACGCCACCGGCGCCGGCGGCTATGCCCGCGAGCTGACCGCCGAGGAGCGCGCCGCCCAGCAGCGGGATCTCAACGAGGTCATCGCCAACCAGGACGTGGTCATCACCACGGCCCAGGTCCCGGGCCGCAAGCCCCCGCTCCTCGTGACCGCGGACGCCGTGCGCGCGATGCGCCCGGGCTCCGTCATCGTGGACATGGCGGCGAGCGCCCTGGGCGGCAACTGCGAGCTGAGCCAGGCCGGCGAGACGGTCGTCACCGAGAACGCCGTCACGATCGTTGCCCCGGACAACCTCCCGGCCTCGATGCCGCTGTCGGCGAGCCAGTTCTACGCCCGCAACATCTCGTCCCTGCTCCTCAACATGGTCAAGGACGGCTCGCTCGCCCTCGACTTCGAGGAGGAGGTCACGAACGCCACCGTCATCACCCACGGCGGTGCCGTCGTCTCCGAGGCCGTGCAGAGGCTGCTCGCCCCGGTGGGAGGTGCCGCATGAGCGGCGACGTCGCCACGACGAGCATGCCGATCGACCTCGCGTTCACCATCTTCGTGCTCGCGATCCTGTGCGGCATCGCGGTGATCTCGAAGGTCCCCGCCACGCTCCACACCCCGCTGATGTCGGGGGCCAACTCCATCCACGGGATCGTCCTCGTCGGCGCGATGATCGTCGCCGTCGGCGCAAGCGACCCCGTGTCCTACCTCCTGTGCTTCCTTGCCGTCGCCTTCGCCACGCTCAACGTGGTCGGCGGCTACGTGGTCACGGACCGGATGCTCCAGATGTTCAGGCGCAAGCCCGCGGCACCCAAGGCCGACAAGGCGGAGGACTGACCGTGGAGCTCACCCCCCTGGACGCTGTCGTCCGGCTCTCCTGGCTGGCGGCCGCCGTCGCGTTCGTGATCGGCCTCAGCCGGATGAACTCGCCCGCGACGGCGCGCAACGGCAACCTGGTCTCGGCGGGCGGCATGGTCCTCGCGATCGGCGCCACGGCCGGCTGGCTGCTGCTCAAGCCCCCGACGGGCTCGTTCAACCCCATCGGCTGGATCATCATCCTGGCCGGCGTCGCGGTCGGCGGTGGCTACGGCCTGTACTCGGCCAGGACGGTCAGGATGACGGCGATGCCGCAGCTGGTGTCGCTGTTCAACGCGGTGGGCGGTGGCGCAGCCGCGCTGATCGCCATCGACGAGTACATCCGCCATTCGGGGTCCATCCCCGGGCTGCAGGAGAACGTCGCCACCGTCCTGGACATCGTGATCGGCTCGATCACCTTCACGGGCTCGCTCATCGCGTCCGGGAAGCTCATGGGTCTCAGGATCACGCCGTCCCGGCCGGTCATGATCCCGGGTGGCCGCCTCGTCACGGCGCTGCTGGCGCTGATCGTGGTCGCCGGCTCCGTCTACCTGTTCACGGGCAACTACAACCTGGCCGTGATGGGCGCGATCCTCGCCGCCGCCCTGGTCTTCGGCATCACCATGACGCTGCCGATCGGCGGCGCGGACATGCCGGTCGTCATCTCGCTGCTCAACTCGTTCACGGGCACGGCGGTCGCGATGGCCGGCTTTGTCCTGAACAACCCGGTCCTGATCATCGCCGGTGCCCTCGTGGGCGCGTCGGGTGCGATCCTGACCAAGCTCATGGCCGACGCCATGAACCGCTCGATCCTGAGCATCATGCTCGGCGGCTTCGGCGGCGGCGACAGCGTGGCCGGCGTGGCCACGGGACCCGGCGGCTCGGTCCGCGAAGTCTC
>JANNHX010000562.1:0-8117 GCA_031404615.1 Chloroflexota bacterium | reverse complement strand
CGCGGCCGGCGCGCAGGGCGCAGCACCCGATGTCGGGAACCTGGACGCGACCCTGCCCACCATCTTCGCGATCATGGTCTTCATGATGTGGAACTGGTGGTCGGTCTACCTGTCCGGCGAGCTCAAGAGCGCGATGAACCGCCGCCGCCAGATGTCGATCATGATCGGCGCGCTTGCGTGGGACGTGATCTTCATCGCCCTCGGCGCTGCGCTGCTGTTCAAGGTCACGGGGTTCGACTTCATCGTCGCGGCCAACACGGCCGACAGCGGCTACGCGATCCCGGGCGGCGCCTTCTTCCAGGTGCTCGCCGCGCTCGTCTACAACGTGCCCGTACTGACGGTCCTCATCGTCGGGTCGTTCCTGTTCTGGAGCCTCCCGGCCATGGTCGGCAACACGTTCATGCCCATCCGCACGGTGTTCGCCTGGTCGTTCGACCGGTTGCTTCCCGAGCGCTTCAGCCAGGTCAACGAGCGGTTCCACTCCCCGGTTGCGGCGATCCTGCTCGTCATGGCGATCGTCAGCTGCATGCTCGTCTGGAGCATCTGGTCGACGGACTTCAACACGTGGCTCGCGCTGGGCGTCCTCGCGGGCGTGGTGTGCGTGGTGATCGTCGCAGTCGCGGCGATCATGTTCCCGACGCGGCGCAAGGACCTCTACCAGGCGTCGCCGGCGAACGTAAAGCTGCTCGGGATCCCCGTTCTGTACATCGCGGCGCCGCTGGCGATCCTCGTGATGGCGTTCCTGGTGTACTGCGTCGTCGCCTTCCCGCCGCTGGCCATCGGGTCGACGGACAACCTGTGGTGGGTGCCGACGTTCATCGGCGGCATCATCGTGTTCGGCCTCGCGGTGTACTTCATCGCGAAGGTCGTCCGCGGCCGCCAGGGTATCGACATTGACCTGGTCTACAAGGAGCTCCCGCCCGAGTGATCCCGGATCCCGCGCACCGCGCATCCGGAGAGGCGCCCGCCGTCCGCAAGGACCCGGGCGCCTCGCTCGTGCTGCCCGGGTCGTACGCCGCCGTCATCTTCGACATGGACGGACTCCTCGTCGACAGCGAGCCGCTCTGGGTGGCGTCGGAGGCGGATCTGCTCGCACGGCACGGCAGCGTCATGACCGAGGCGGACCGTGTCGCCACGCACGGCCGCTCCATCGAAGAGTCGGTGGCGGTCTACGCGGCTCGCCTCGGCGGGCTCGATCGTGGGGAGCTGCGGACCGAGCTCCTGTGGCTCATGGAGCGGCGATACGTCGCCGGCGCACCCCCGCGGCCCGGGGCGCGCGAGCTGGTCACGGCCCTCCGCGGACGCGTGCCGCTCGCGGTCGCGTCCAGCACGACGGGCGCGCTCGTCCGGCTTGCGCTTGACGGGGTCGGGCTCCTCGACGCGTTCGATGTCGTGGCGTCCGGGTCGGATCTCGGGGCCGCGAAGCCGGATCCCGCGGTGTACCTCGAAGCGTGCCAGCTGCTTGGGATCGAGCCGCGCCAAGCGATCGCGTTCGAGGATTCGGGCGTCGGGGTGCGGGCCGCGGTGGCGGCCGGGATCGCCGTCGTGGGCGTTCCGGACCGGCCCGGCGTGGACCTCACGGCCTGCGGCGCGTTCCGTGTGCTGGGATCTCTGGGGGACGTGATCGTCGAGGCCTGACGGCCCGGGGCTGGATTCGATAGAACAGATGTTCTATCCTTCCGTCCCGCCCCCCGGAGATCGCCGTCGTGGCCACACCCCCCTACGCCGAGCTGCACTGCCACAGCAACTTCTCGTTCCTGGATGGCGCATCCGCGCCCGATGACCTCGTCGCGCGGGCCGTCGAGCTGGGCCTGACCGGCCTCGCGATCACGGACCACCAGGGCCTCTACGGGGCGGTCCGGTTCTCGAGCGCCGCGGAGGCGGCGGGGCTGCACCCGGTCATCGGGGTGGAGATCGAGCTGCTCGATGCCGCCGTGCCGGACCCGGGCGGGATCGTCGTGCCGGCGCGGCGTCCCTGGAAGCCGGGGCGTCACGCGCGGGTGGTCACGGAGCCGCCCCACGTCACGGCCGGTGTGCCCGCGCGGCCCCGCCCGGAGCGTGACCGGCTGCCGGGTCATCGCGAGGTGAGGAAGGAGGACCACCGGGGGATCGGGGAGGCGCAGCGCGGCCCGCACCTGGTGCTGCTCGCGCGCGACGCGACGGGCTGGCGAAGCCTGTGCCGGATGGTCTCGCGGGCGAACCTCGCCGGGACCAAGGCCGTCCCGAAGTTCACCCAGGCCTTGCTCGCGGAGCACGCCGAGGGGCTGATCGCGCTCTCGGGGTGCCGGCACGGGGAGCTCGCACGGCGCCTGCGGGCGGGAGATCGCGAGGGAGCAAGGAGCGTGGCGGAGCGGTACGCGGCGCTGTTCGGGGGGAGGGGGAGTGCCGGGTCATCGTCCCGCGGCGACTCATCGTCCCGCGGCGGCGGCGCGGCGGCGGCCGGGTTCATCCTGGAGCTCTCGCACCACCTCCTCCCGGACGACGACTGGCTCGCGTCCGAGACCGCGCGCCTCGCGGATGAGCTCGGCCTCCCGATCGTGGTCACCAACGACGTCCACTACGCGCTCCCCGAGGGTCGCGAGATGCAGGATGTCGTGACCGCGATCAAGCACGGCCGGTCCCTCGCGGAGCTCGCGGACCTGCGCCGACCGGACGGCGAGTCGTACCTCAAGGGCGCGGCGGAGCTCCTGGCCCTGCCGCCGGGCGACGACGCGGCCGCGGCGGCGGACCCGGTGCTCGCGCGGGCCTGGCGCGAGGGCATCGCCGCCAGCAGCGAGATCGCGGCGGCCTGCCGGGTGGAGCTCGCCTTCGAGCGCTACCGGTTCCCGGGCTTCCCCGTCCCGAAGGGCCAGACGCCGTTCAGCCACCTCTCGGAGTTGTGCTGGGAGGGCGCCCGGCGCCGGTACCACCCGCTCACGCCCGCCGTGGTGAAGCAGCTCGCCCACGAGCTGGACGTCATCGAGAAGACCGGGCTCGCCGAGTTCTTCCTCATCTGCTGGGACCTGATGCAGTTCGCCAAGTCGCGCAAGATCCCGGCGCAGGGGCGGGGGAGCGCGGCGGACTCGATCATCGCGTACGTCCTGGGCATCACCCGCGTGGACCCGATCCGCCACGAGCTGCTGTTCGAGCGGTTCATCAACGAGGGGCGGACGGCATACCCGGACGTCGACATCGACTTCTCATCGGCGCGGCGGGAGGAGGTCATCCAGTATGTCTACGAGCACTACGGCGCGGAGCACACGGGGATGGTCTGCAACCTCGTCACGTACCGGGCGCGGTCCGCGGTGCGTGAGGTGGGGTACGCGCTGGGGTTCCCGCGGCCGCTCGTGGACCGGGTGGCGAAGGCGCTCGAGACCTACGACTCGGTGATGGTGCGGCGGGACCTCGAGGCCGAGGGCGGGTTCGGGGGGTTCTTCGCACGGCCCGAGGATTCGACGGCCGATGCCATGCGGGGTTCGCGGCGGCTCGTGGAGGAGGTCGCGGTCGCGGGCGCGGCGGCGCTCGCTTCCGAGCGCGGGCTTACGGACGCGATGGGGCAGCTCAACCACGAGCGCGGCGGGCGGATCGGCGACCCCGGTTCCGCAGCGGCGACGGGTTCCGCAGCGGCGACGGGTTCCGCAGCGGCGACTGTAGGTGCGTTTCCCTCGGCCACGCCTCCAGGTGGTGGTAGAGGCGACGCGACGCCCGGATCCCATCGGGCACCACGGACAGGCGTAAGCGAGCCCGATCCGGCCGATATGGGCGCCGGCATCGTCCCTACCACCATGCCAGGGCGTACCCGAGGGGAACCGGCCGCAGCGATGCGTGGGGACCCGGGCCTCGGTGGCTCGAGCGTCGGGCGACGATGGCGACCCCGGGAGACTGGACGGCACGCCGGATCGTCGCGGCCGGGGGAGCCGCCGCGGCCCGAGCGCTGGATCGGCGGAGACGATGCGGACCGCTGGCTGCGGGACCAGGTCGGGGCCTTCGCGCCGGGCGCGCGACCCAGCCCCGGCAACGGCACCTGGGAGGGCGCCCCGGGATCGGCGCCAGCGATCCGGCCCGGCGGCCGCGACGATGACGAGGGCGGCCCGGGCGACTCCCCCGCGAGCGTCGCATGGCTCCGCTCCGGCCGCGGCACCGGCTACGGAGCTTCGTCCGAGGTACCGAAGCACGGGACGGAGGGCTGGGCGCCCTACCGCGAGGTTGCGCGCCGCCTCGACCCCGAGAGCGGGGTACTGCTTCCCGCGGATCGGCGCTATGACGCGCCGGCGGTGTCCAGCGTCGCCCGCCTCGACCCGGAGCGCCACGCGGGCTCGGTGGCCACCCTGAGCGACTGGGAGCGCTGGCTGGAGCTGTGCGCCCGTATCGACGGCTTCCCGCGTCACCTCTCCATCCACGCCGGCGGCATGCTCGTCACCGCGGCGCCCCTCATCGACATCGTGCCCCTGGAGCGGGCGACCATGCCCAACCGGGTCGTCGTCCAGTACGACAAGCGCGACGTCGAGACGATGAAGCTGATCAAGCTCGACCTCCTCGGCCTCGGGATGCTGGCCGCCATCGACGAGACCGTGCAGCTCATCGAGCACGACTGCGCCGTCTGCCTCGACCTCGACCGAATTCCCGAGGAGATCGGCGAGGTCTTCGAGATGCTCCAGGCCGCGGACACGGTCGGGGTGTTCCAGGTCGAGAGCCGGGCCCAGATGCAGACGCTGCCCAAGTCGCGTCCGGCGAGCCTCGACGACCTCGTGGTGGAGGTCGCGATCATCCGCCCGGGCCCCATCCAGGGCAACGCAGTCCATCCGTACCTCAGACGCAAGCAGGGCCTGGAGCCGGTCACGTACCTCCATCCCAGCATGGAGCCCATCCTCCACGACACCCTGGGCGTGATCCTCTACCAGGAGCAGGTGATGAAGATCGCGATCGACGTCGCGGGCTTCACGCCGGCGGGGTCGGACGCGTTCAGGCGGGCGATGGGCACGTACCGCAGCGCCCGCGAGATGGACAAGCTCCACGCGGAGTTCGTGGGCGGGTGCATCGCCAGGCACGGTATGGCCGCGGACGACGCCGAGGAGCTGTTCCGGCGGTGCGCGGCCTTCGCCTCGTTCGGCTTCGCGAAGAGCCACGCCGCGGCCTTCGCCCGGACCGCCTACGAGTCGAGCTTCCTCAAGCTCTTCTACCCGGCCCAGTTCACGACCGGCCTCATCAATGCCCAGCCGATGGGCTTCTACCCGGTCGAGGTCCTCGTCAACGACGCGAAGCGCCACGGCGTCGCGATCCTGCCGGTGGACGTCAACCGGAGCAGCCACCGGACGACGACCGAGTGGGTCGCCCGGCCGGGCTGGGCGCTGGCCGGGCGCGACGGCGACGACGGCTCGCACGACGCGGACGAAGGCGAGCCCCTGCCTGAGGGCGCGGGCATCGACGCGCTCCCGCGACCCGTGCGCTCGTCCGCGTGCGTGATCCCGGGCGCGGCCTCACGCGAGCGCTGGGCGGCGGAGTCGATGACGGGCTGGGGCATCAGGCTCGGGCTGCACCTGGTCAAGGGGATCGGCGAGGAGCAGCAGCCGCGCCTGGACGCGGAGCTCGCGAGAGGGCCGTACACGGGCCTGGCCGATGTCGTGGAGCGGACGGGGCTCGGCGAGGAGGTCGTGGAGCGGCTGATCCGCGCCGGGGGCCTGGACTCGCTCGGCCGGCCGCGCCGCGAGCTGCTGTGGCAGCTGCGCGAGGTCGCCGGGGCGAGCAAGGGGCGCGTGGACGGCAGGACGCGCGGGACGAAGGGGATCACCCGCGCCGCCGGCCGGCCGATGGACCTGCGTCTCCCCGCGACCGAGGCGCCGTCGCTGCCCGCGCTCACCGAGCCGGAGCGTCTGGGCGATGCCTACGCGGTCATCGGGATGGACGCGCGGCGCCAGGCGGTGGGGCTGTTCCGGGGCGCGCTGGACCGGCTCGGTGCGGTCACGAACGGTTCGCTCAACGAGCGGCGACCGGGGCGGGTCCGGCTGGGCGGCCTCGTCGTGACCCGCCAGCACCCGATGACGGCGCGCGGGACGGTGTTCCTGGCCCTCGAGGACGAGACCGGGATGGTCAACGTCACGCTTTGGCCGGACACGTGGCAGCGGCTTCGATCGGTGGTCCGGCGCAACGCGCTGCTGCTCGTTGACGGAGACCTGCAGCGCGAGGGCGAGGTCGTGAACGTGATCGCCCGGGAGATCGTGCCGCTCGTCGAGGCGACGGCGGACACCGGTGGCCCGGAATCGCCCTCGGGTGTCCGCCAGATCGGACAGGCAGGGATGCGGCGCCTGGGGTAAGCCGGGATATGGCTCGAACGGGCGTGCGGTGACCCGGGGGACAGGTCACCGCACGGGGGAGGCAGGAAGGGCGGCAGCGGGGAGGAGGAGGAGCCAGCCGCTGCCGCCCGAGACACCCCTCGCCCCGAAGGCGGCGACCCCGGTCCGGCCCGAGCTTCCGTTACGAGGTCGCCGACGCCGGGGCGAGACGTGTCTGCCCCTTTGTTCGGGCGGCCCCGGAAAACGGATTGGTCCGACGGATCGGACCGCTCCGCGAGCGTTCAGCGCGGGGCACGATGGCCCCGAGCCGCGCCGGTGCCGGAGCTAGCGGACGTTCGGCTTGACGTTCCCGCGACCCGGCTGGCCCTTGGACGGGCGTGGCTGGTTCCTGGTCCTGTTCGGGTTGGCGAGGTCCAGGAAGCGGCGGTACCACGCGGCGGCAGAGGCGAAGACCGCGGCGCCCACCGGCGACCAGGCGGCGTGGCCAACGATCACCGCGTCCGCGGACCCGAGACCCGTCAGCAGGCCGCCGGCCGGTGTCTGGAGGATCACGATCGCGAGGATCGTCACGTAGATGCCGTACACCAGGCCGCCGAGCCAGCTCGCGCGCTTGGCCGTGAAGCCGATCAGGAACGCGCCGATCGCGGGCGGCGGCTGGAGCGCCATCGTCCCCACGAAGTAGGGGATCGTGTTGGTGCCGACGACGGCCTCGAGCTCAGCCTGCGTCTTCGGGCCGGCGGGGAGGGCGGCCATCGCGTCGTTGTACGCCATGACGAACCAGAGGGCGGACGCGGCTGTGATGCCGATCGCGGCGAGGAAGCCCCAGTTCACGAAGACCCGCGGAGCCGCCTTGAGGTCGCCCACCAGGTCCAGCGGGCGCATCGCGCCCCGGAAGGAGGCCACGATGCCCGGGCGGGCCGTCGGGGCCTGCCTGGGCTGAGTCTTGGATGACGACGTTGCTGCAGGGGCGTCACCATCGACGCCGGGCTCGAGCTCGGCCAGCGAGGCCTGATCCGCCCGATGGCGGCGGCGGGCCTCGGTGCGTTCGGTGCGCTTGGCGCGGGCCACGAGCTCCTCCTGTCAGAGAACGGTCCGCACGGGATGGGGCGCGGCCGCTGCATGGTACCGGCTCCCCGACGACGAGGCCGTGTGAGCCGCGCGTAAGTGATGCCGCGTAGCCTTCGGATCCCGATACCCGCCGCCGATTTCCCCGCCTGGAGGTCCTCGATGGCGCGTGCCCGGCTCGCGGCGTATGCCGCGCTCATGGTCGTCCTGCTGCTCGGCGCTGCCGCATGGCCGCCGCCGTCCCGGTCCGTGCCGATGGGCCCCGCGGCGGCCGTCGGGTGGCCGCCGTCCGGCGGGCTGGTCGTCGCCGAGGTGGTGACGGGCGGGCGGCGCCTCGGCGTCGGACGAGTCCGTGGAGCTGGTGAACGCGGGCCCGGTCGCCATGGATCTCGCCGGGCTCGAGGTCGCGTACGCGACGAGCTCCGGCGCGACCGTGACGCGCAAGGCGGCCTGGACCGTCCCGCTGGTCGTGGCGCCCGGCCGGCATGTGCTCCTCGCGAACGCGCTGGGGATCCACGCGGGCGGCGCGGACGCGACGTACTCGGGCGGGCTGGCGGCGACGGGCGGCGCGATCGTGCTGCGGCCGGTCGGTGGGTCGCCGATCGATGCGGTCGGCTGGGGCGACGCGGCCAACGCGTTCGTGGAGGGCCTCGCCGCGCCGGCACCAGTGGCCGGGCGGTCGATCGAGCGGGTCGGCGAGGACACGAACGACAACGCTCGGATCTCGACTTGATTTTTCTCTACCAGGGGGGACCCGATGAAGTCGCGCTGGCTTCCAAGATC
>JANNHX010000561.1:0-1586 GCA_031404615.1 Chloroflexota bacterium | reverse complement strand
GTCGAGGCGATCTTGTGGGATGCCGGGCATGGCATCGCCCTCGGCGGGGAGGAACGTTTCGGCACGACACCGAGCTTGTATGTCGACATGAACTCGGCGGCCTCGGTCTCGGCCGTACCGGTCATGCCCGACAGCTTCGAGTACAGGCGGAAGTAGTTCTGCAAGGTCACGGTCGCGAGGGTCTGGTTCTCGGCCTTGACCGTGACGCCTTCTTTAGCCTCGATCGCCTGGTGGATTCCTTCGTTGTAGCGACGGCCGGCGAGGATACGGCCGGTGTGCTCGTCAACGATGAGAACCTCGCCGTTCATGACGACGTAGTCCTTGTCTTTCTTGAACAGGGCCTTGGCCTTGATCGAGTTGTTGAGGAACGAGATGAGGGGCGTGTTGGCCGACTCGTAGAGATTGTCGATGCCGAGGTAGTCCTCGACCTTCTCGATGCCGGGCTCGAGTACGCCGACGGTGCGCTTCTTCTCGTCGACCTCGTAGTCGGTGCCCTCTTGCAAGCGGTTCGCGACGTTGGCGAACTCGCCGAACCAGCGGTTCGCCTCGCCCGACGACGGACCGGAGATGATCAGCGGGGTGCGCGCCTCGTCGATGAGGATCGAGTCGACCTCGTCGACGATCGCGTAGTTGTGGCCGCGCTGGACGAGCTCGTCGGTGGTCCACGCCATGTTGTCGCGCAGGTAGTCGAACCCGAACTCGTTGTTCGTGCCGTAGGTGATGTCCGCCGCGTACTGCTGGCGCCGCTCCGCGGGGGTCTGGCCCGAGAGGATGACCCCGCTCGACATGCCGAGGAACCGGAAGATGCGGCCCATCAGCTCGGCCTGGTAGCTCGCCAGGTAGTCGTTGACGGTGACGACGTGCACGCCCTTGCCCGACAGCGCGTTGAGGTACGCGGGTGCGGTCGCCACGAGCGTCTTGCCCTCACCGGTCTTCATCTCGGCGATGTTGCCGAGGTGCAGCGCGGCCCCGCCCATGAGCTGGACGTCGAAGTGCCGCTGGCCCAGCGTGCGGCGGGCCGCCTCGCGGACGGCGGCGAACGCCTCCGGCAGCAGGCTGTCCAGGCTCTCGCCGTCAGCGACGCGGGCCTTGAACCGGTCCGTCTCCTCGCGCAGCTCCGCGTCCGTGAGGGACGTGAAGCTGTCCTCGAGCGCGTTGACCTGGTGGGCGATGCCGGACAGCTTCTTGACGATCCGGCCCTCGCCGAAGCGCAGGACCTTCTCGAGGATCGCAGGCACGCATGACTCCCATGGGTTACTTGTATCCGCGGCCGGACGGCCGGACGGATCCACGTCGACGACCACAACGACGCCGTGCTGACGATCTTGGAGCAGGGACGCAGCGGCGAGACCTACCTGATCGGCGCCGACGGCGAGCAGGACAACCGGGCGATCGTCGCGCTGCTGCTCGAGCTGATGGGCCAGCCGGCCGACTGGTTCGACCTGGTGAGCGACCGGCCGGGCCAATCAGCGCACCGTCGCCATCGGTATCTGGGTCTCCGGTTTTTCGGTGGGCAGCGCCCTTGGCCCGCTGATCGGTGGGGCGCTGCTGCAAAATTTCTCGTGGGGATCGGTCTTCCTGTTGGG
>JANNHX010000560.1:0-3318 GCA_031404615.1 Chloroflexota bacterium | reverse complement strand
CATGACGGTGCCCGCTTCAGGCAATGGTGCGCTCAACGCACACCGCGGTGTGGTCACGGCCACGGTCACCAGCGCCGTGCCGCTCACCGCAGACGAGACCGCCGCGATCCGGAGCCGGGTCGAGGCGATGGCCGGTTCCCGGGTGGACCTCCACACGGAGATCAACCCGGACCTCATCGGCGGCCTGACCATCCAGGTCCGCGACCGGCTCCTCGACGCCTCGATTCGCGGCCGCCTCGAGCGGCTGCGCGACCAGCTTCACGCGGGGGGTCGCCTCCGCTAGCCCCCGCCCGCGTGCCGCTGCGACAGCCCGGCGCGACAGGGAGCCTGCGAACGCCCAGACGGAGACGCCATGGCCATCCGGTCAGACGAGATCATCAGCATCATCAAGAGCCAGATCGCCGGCTTCGACGGCAGCCCGGAGACCCGCAGCGTCGGGACCGTGGTCGAGGTCGGTGACGGCATCGCCCAGATCTATGGGCTGGACGCCGCCATGTCGTCCGAGCTGCTCGAGTTCCCCGGCGGGGTGATGGGCATGGCCCTGAACCTCGAGGAGGAGACGGTCGGCGCGGTCATCCTGGGCAACGCCAACACCATCAAGGAGGGCGACCAGGTCCGGACCACTGGCCGTGTCGCCTCGGTCCCGGTCGGCGCGGCGCTCCTCGGGCGCGTCGTGGACCCGCTGGGCCGCCCGATCGACGGCAAGGGCGAGATCAAGGCCACCTCGACCCGCCCGGTCGAGCGCATCGCCCCCGGCGTCATCACGCGCAAGTCGGTCGACACGCCGGTCCAGACCGGCATCAAGGCCGTCGACGCGCTGATCCCGATCGGCCGCGGCCAGCGCGAGCTCATCATCGGCGACCGCCAGACCGGCAAGACGGCCATCGCCCTCGACACGATCATCAACCAGAAGGGCGGCGACCTCGTCTGCATCTACGTCGCGATCGGACAGAAGTTGTCCACCGTGGCGCAGACCGTGGCGACGCTCGAGAAGTACGGCGCGATGGAGCACACCATCGTGGTTGTCGCCGGCGCCGAGGATCCGGCCCCGCTCCAGTACCTCGCCCCGTACAGCGGCGTGGCCATGGGCGAGGAGGTCATGGAGAATGGTGTCGAGATCGGCGGGCGCCTGGTCAAGGACGCCCTGTGCGTCTACGACGACCTGTCCAAGCACGCCTGGGCCTACCGCGAGATGGCCCTGCTCCTCCGCCGGCCGCCCGGCCGCGAGGCGTACCCCGGCGACGTCTTCTACCTCCACAGCCGCCTGCTGGAGCGCGCCGCGCGCATGAGCGACGCGAACGGAGGCGGGTCGCTGACCGCCCTGCCGATCGTGGAGACGCAGGCGAACGACGTGTCCGCCTACATCCCGACCAACGTGATCTCGATCACGGACGGCCAGATCTTCCTCGAGACCGACCTGTTCAATGCCGGCCAGCGGCCCGCCATGAACATCGGCATCTCGGTCAGCCGCGTCGGCTCCGCCGCGCAGACCAAGGCGATGAAGAAGGTCGCGGGCCCGCTCAAGCTGGACCTCGCGCAGTACCGCGCCCTCGCAGCGTTCGCGCAGTTCGCCGGTGACCTGGACAAGGCCACCCGTGACCAGCTGAACCGCGGTGAGAAGCTGTCGGAGATCGTCAAGCAGCCGCAGTACCAGCCGCTCCCCGTGGAGAAGCAGGTCGCGATCCTCGTGGCCGCGACGACCGGCAAGCTGGACGACGTCCCGACGCCGCGCGTCAAGGAGTTCGAGACGCAGCTGTACCGGTTCCTCGAGACCGAGCGGCCGAGCATCCTCACGGACCTCGCCGCATCGGGGGCGCTCACGGACGAGATCTCCGCGGCGCTCAACGAGGCGATCGACGAGTTCCGCAAGAGCTTCCTGGCGTAGCCCATGCCTAGCCAGCGTGAGATACGCCGACGCATCGGGTCGGCGAAGAACATCAAGCAGATCACCCGGGCGATGCAGTTCGTCGCGGCCTCCAAGCTGCGCCGGGCCCAGGAGTCCACGCTGGCCGCCCGCCCTTACCGCGAGAAGCTGGACGAGGTCATCGCCGACCTCGCCGCGGTCCTCGGCGACGACGAGCACCCGCTCCTCGCCGGCCGGGACCTGCATGCCGAGCACAACCGCCTGATCGTCATCATGACGTCGGACCGGGGCCTCGCCGGCGCGCTCAACACCAACACGGTCCGGTTCGCGGCCCGCGAGATCGTCGAGCACCCGGGCGACCTGCGCGTCGTCCCCGTGGGCCGCAAGGGCCGCGATGCCATGCGCCGTGCCCGCGTGCCGATCGCCGCCTACTTCGACGGCATGGGCGAGCGCCCGTCGTTCGCCGACGTGCTGCCGATCGCGCGGCTCGTAACGGACGACTTCGTGGCCGGGACCTACGACCGCGTCGACATCATTTATCCCCGGTTCGTGTCTACGCTCGTCCAGCGGCCGATGATGGAGCAGCTGCTCCCGATCGTCCCCGCCGAGGACGTCGAAGGCATCCCGGGCCACCAGTTCCTGTTCGAGCCGAACCCCGGCGCGTTCCTCGACGCGCTCCTCCCGCGCTACGTGGCCACCCGCCTGTACGCGTCCGTCCTCGAGACGACGGCGAGCTTCTTCTCGTCCCAGATGGTCGCGATGAAGAACGCCACGGAGAACGCCGAGGAGCTCATCGACGATCTCACCCTTTCGTACAACAAGGTCCGTCAGGCCAACATCACTCGCGAGATGGTCGAAATCGCGAGCGGCGCCCAGGCTCGGTAGCCGGCGCAGCAGAGGAGGCAATCCCACCCATGGCGACCGCCGCCCCTTCCGCGAACGGCCGGGTCATCCAGATCACCGGGCCTGTCGTTGACATCGAGTTCCCCGCCGGCCACCTGCCGACGATCTACAACGCCGTGGAGATCATCCGCGACGGCCAGGAGCCGCTGACCTGCGAGGTCCAGCAGCACCTGGGCAACAACTGGGTCCGCGCCGTGGCCATGACCACGACCGACGGCCTGGCCCGCGGCACCGAGGTCCGCGACACCGGCGCCCCGATCACCGTCCCCGTGGGCGAGGTCACGCTGGGCCGCGTCTTCGACGTCCTGGGCCACCCGATCGACGGCAAGGGCCCCGTGGTCGCAGACCGCAACCTGCCGATCCACCGCGCCGCCCCCGCCTTCGAGGACCAGACCACCGAGGTCGAGGTCTTCGAGACGGGCCTCAAGGTCATCGACCTCGTCTGCCCCTTCCGCAAGGGCGGCAAGGTCGGCATCTTCGGCGGTGCCGGCGTCGGCAAGACGGTCATCATCCAGGAGCTGATCAACAACGTCGCCAAGGAGCACTCGGGC
>JANNHX010000559.1:0-18842 GCA_031404615.1 Chloroflexota bacterium | reverse complement strand
TGGGCTACCTCATCGCGTCGGTCGCCCCGTTCGTGCTCGGCGCGGTGCGCGACACGACGGGCGACTTCGAGGTCAGCCTGTGGGCGCTCGTTGGGGTCGCGGCGGTGATGATGCCGCTGTCGTGGAGCCTGTCGCCGCATCGCCTGCGGCCGGTCGTGCGCGAGGCCGTGCCCTGACCCCGGCCGCCTGGCCCCCGGCCGGACCGGCGAGCTCCGTGGCGTCCCGCGCTGCGCACCACGCGGTGCGGCCGGGCACCGGTCACGCGTGGCGCGGGTGCGGTGCCCGGCGCGATCTGCCCCGGAGCGTCTACGATGGCCGCCGTCCCCGGTCCTCCCTGCCCACTTGGAGACACCCATGCGTCCAAGCCGCGTCCGCCACGCGCGAACCGCCGCCCTAGGCCTGCTGACGATCGCCCTCGCCGCCGCTCCCGTGGCGTCCGTCGCGGCAGCCGATCCGTCGCCGGCCGGCATCCTGGTCCCGATCGGATCGGACTACCAGCCCGACACGATGCAGCTGTTCGCCCGCCAGGCCGCGCAGCGCGACACGAGTGGTCACGTCGTCGTCCTCGTGATCCCGATCACCTACTCGCTCAATGCGTACGAGACCAAGAGCGGCGAGCGCAACAAGAACACCACCCTCGCGGAGGCTCGCACGCAGCTGGCCGAGGACGCCTGCAACGTGGTCAAGGCCCCGACGCAGACCTGCGACGCGCAGCTCGTCCCGGTCCTGATCCGCGACGACGCCTTCCTGCAGTCGAACGCGGACCTCTTCACGCCCGATGTCGACGGCATGTTCGTGCTCGGCGGCGACCAGACCGTCGCGATGCAGGTCGTGGCCGGCACCCCGGTCGAGGTGGCCATGACGGCGGCCTTCGAGCGCGGCGCTGTCATGGGCGGCAACAGCGCCGGAGATGCCGTGCAGTCGCGCACGATGATCAACGGCTACGTGGGCAGCAACGGCCCGGCCGAATCCATGCGCAAGGACGCGGTGGACGTCTGGGATGGCGACGACGGCGACCTCCTGCGCGGCCTGCCCTTCGGGATGCCGGACGTCATCGCGGACCAGCACGTCTTCGAGTACGGCCGCATGGGGCGCTCGCTCAACGTCTCACTCGAGTGGGGCAAGCCCGTTCTGGGCATGGACGCCGCCACCGGCGGCGTGCTCACCGACTACACGACCCTGACCGACATCACCGGCGACACGTCGGGCTACGTCATCGATCCCGGCACCTGGAGTGCTTCGTCCGCCTGGTCCGGCCCGAACGCCACGCTGTCGGCGCGGCGCGTGGCATTCCACCTCGTGCCGCCCGGCGCCTACGGCTTCGACTTCGCGTCGATGCGCCCCGTCGTCGGCGGCGCGGTCGTCAACGCCCCGACCATCTCCGCCCGGACGTACCCAGCGCTCACCACGCCGAGCGGTGCCGGCCGCCTGCTGCTCTCGGGCGGCATCGTGGCGGACCCGGCCGGGACCGTGGGGGCGCGCTTCACGGCGCTTGCCGGCGGCGCATCCGCGAAGATCGTCGTCCTGACGACGGGGTATGCGAAGAGCACGGACGCCCAGGCGGATGCCAAGGCGATCGCCGCTGCCCTCCAGCCCGGCGTGACGGCCAAGGTCAGCTGGTTCGTCGTGGACGCCAGGACCGACGTGGCCGCGGCGACCGCCGCGATCAGGGCCGCGACCGGCGTCTTCCTGACCGCGCCGGACCGCTCGCTCGTCGCGGGCGCCCTCTCGGCGCAGCCCGTGATCACCGCAGCCGTCAAGGCGCGCTGGCAGGCCGGCAAGGTGCTCCTCGCGGACGACGCCGCGGCGGCCGTCCTCGGCTCGCGGTTCATCGCCGACCCGATCTCCACGGACGTCGAGGTCTCCGCCCCCGGGGACCTCCTCACGGGCGGTGTGACCGTCGCGACCGGCCTCGGCTGGGTCGCGAACCTGTCCGTCCAGCCTCGGCTCCTGCCGGACCAGAGCTGGGGCCAGGCCCTGCGGCTCGCCGCGGCCCGCCAGACCGTCCCCGCTGTCGGCGTGGACGTGGACACAGCCCTCGAGATCAGCGGTGGCAAGGCCGTCGTCCGGGGCACCAGCGCGGCCGTGGTGATCGACGGGCGCAAGGCGACCTTCGGGACCGGCACCAACGGGTCGCTCGCCGCGACCTGGGTCGTCATCGACAGCTACACCGCGGGCGAGACGCTCGCTCCCTGAGCACGGCACAGGGTCCGCGGCTCAGTCACCACGCGTCGCCACCACCGAGAACGACAGCGGCAAGCGTCCCCGCTGGTCGGGCCGCACGTCGCGATGGCCCGCCCACCAGTCGACCGGATGCTCGGTCACGCGCTCGAGGCGCAGGCCCGCGCCCAGGAGCGCCGTCAGGATCTCGCCCAGCGTCCAGGCCCGGGCGTACTTCCAGTGCTGCTCGCCGTCCGGGATCGAGAGATGGTCGATGTACTCCGGCGCCCAGCCCCGGGACGCCTCGGGGCCGCCGAAGTAGTCGTAGTCGGTGAGAGTCCAGCCGCCCTCGCCGTCCCCGTCGAAGAGCCACTCCACGGGATGGCCGTCGAAGATGACGAGGCGTCCGCCCGGCGCCAGGAGCCGCCGCAGGACCGCGGCCCAGCCGTCAAGGTCCATCAGCCAGATGATCGCCCCGCGACCCGTGTAGAGCAGGTCCGCGGTCCCGTCGAGGTCGTGGGGGACGTCGAGGACGTCCGCCTCGACCCAGGTCGCAGGGGCGCCGGTCGCATCGGTGAGCCGTCTCGCCAGGTCCAGCATCCGCGGGCTGAAGTCGATGCCCACGACCTCCTGTGCACCCAGGTTCCAGAGTGAGAGCGTGTCGCGCCCGCCAGCGCACTGGAGGTGGATCGCCCGCCGGCAGTGGCCGCGCAGGTCGCCGACCAGGTCGTGCTCGACCGGATAGAGGTTGGACCCGCCGCCGCGGATCAGCGCGACGGCCTCGTCGAACCAGCCCTCGTAGCGCTCCGCTGCCTCGTCCCAGGCGATGCGGTTCGCCTCGTGCATGCGCCGGACGTCGGCGACCTCGTCGGGCGTCGCGTCGCGGACACCGGGCGTCGCGTCGTCGGGATGGTCGGGGGTGAGCGGCATGGCGCCGCCGAGTCTACGCCCGTCGGGCGCCCGGGAATCCGAAGGGCCGTCGCCCCGATGACGACGGCCCTCGTTGATTGATGGTTGCCGGGACCCTGCGTGTCGGGCGGGTCCCAGGTCGCTCGGCGGTGGGACCTACCGCCCCGACCGCCTGATCCTGCCGGCCCTGGAGTCGCTCGAGATGTTGCCCGCCCGGGGGCGTGTCGCGGGGTTCTCGGCGCACGATGCGTCGAGGCCTGCGGTCGGCCGGCGCAGGATCTCATTGCGCCGTTGCAGGCTTGGCCTTCTGGCCGTTCGCATCGCCACCGTGGACCTCCAGGACGCCCCATCGGGGGAGGGGAGGGAAGGTATGCACCCATTATCACCCCCGACGCAACCCCCCCAATTGGTGGGGTCGTCGGGAGTCGACGGAGCTGGGATCCGGTCCGGCGGCGGGTCCCGCGACGGGCGCCGGGCCCAGCCGGCAGGCCGTGCTACTGGAGCGCGAGCCTGGTGACGCTCGTGTTCACGCTGCCCTTGGTGTCGGTGGCGCGGACGGTGAGCGACATCGTCCCGGCCATCCCGCCGCGCTTCGGCGTCACGACGGCGGTCCAGGTTGTCGCAGTCTTCTTCGTCATCGCGATCGTCCACGGGGCGAAGCCAGGCTGACGGACGATGACCTTCGGCGTGGTCGAGAGGCCTTCGATCGTGACGGCGGTGATCCTGATGGCCTTGCCGCGGGTGGCGGTCGTGGCGGACGTCGAGAGGCGGAACGCCTCCGTGCCGACGCTGGTCGCGAGGCTTGCCGCCTGCGTCCCGTTCGTCGCCGAGACGACGATCCGGTACCGGCCGCGCGCGACGAACGCGCCGGCGTCGTTCTTGCCGTTCCAGGCCCACGTGGCGGCTCCGGCCGGTAGGGCCCGATCGGTCATCCCGGTCCGGACGAGCGCGCCGTCGCGATCCAGGACCCGCACGGTCACGCTCGCCGGCGCCAACAGCGTGAACGAGGCCGTCGTCTTGCGGGCCAGCGTGTCCGCGTCCTGCGGGAAGAACCACACCGGGGTCCGGGCGAGCCCCGCGAGCGCGCCGTACGAGTCGACCTCGGTGGCCGCGGCCTCACCGCTGTTCCCAGCCAGGTCGGTCGGGGTGATGGTCACGGTGTAGCGGCCGTCGGCGACGGGCTTGCCGGCGTCGTTGCGGCCGTCCCACACGACCTCGTTGGCACCTTCGGCGGCCGCGCCGACGAGCGTCCGGACGACGGCGCCCGCGGCGTCGGAGACGACGGCCGTGACCGAGCCGGCCTCGGAGAGAGAGTACGGGACTGCCGCCGTCTCGCGGACGCCGTCGCCGTTGGGCGTGACCGTCGGCGGGGCCTCCGGCTTGGTCAGCGCGATGGTTGGGGCGGTGGTGTCGATGACGAAGGTGACGGTCGTGGAGCCGCGATTGCCGGCGGCGTCGCGGCCGGTCACGCGGATGGCGTGCGGCCCCTCGCCCTTGACGACCAGTGGCGTGCTCGGGAGGGCCACTGCCTTGGAGCCGTCGATCGAGACGCTCGCGGCCGCGAGGCCCGACGTCGCGTCCTTGACGATCGGCTTGACGGTGACGGGGCCGCGCCACGTGCCCTCCGTGAGGCCGGCGGTGCCGGCGAGCGGCAGGCTGACCGCGGGCGCCCTGGTGTCGATCCTGAACGTGATCGTCTTCCACGCCTCGCGCATGCCTGCCTTGTCGACCGCTCGGTACTCGAAGACCTGCGTGCCGTTGGTGGAGACCGTCGCCGGGGCGTCGTAGGTGGTCGCGGTTCCGCCGTTGAGGCGCCATGCGATGGACCTGACGCCGGACATCGCGTCGCTCGCGGTCAGGGTCACGGTGGCGGGGGTGACGAGCCAGCCGTTTGAGCCGGCCGTGGCCTCGGGGACTGCCGTTGTCACGGGCGCCGTGCCGTCCACGATGAAGTTGCCGGTCCGGGAGATCGTGCCGTTACCCCAGGCGTCCGCCGCGCGGAGCGTCCAGGCGTACGTGCCGTCCCGGACGAGGGCCCCCGACGAGGTGCGGAGATCCCACGTGAAGCGGGCGAAGTCCGTGGTCAGGGAGAACGTCTTCACGGTCGTGCCCGCGGCGTTCTTCACCGTGAACGAGGTTGCGGCGGGCTCCGTGAGGCGGGCCGTGACGACGAGGCCGTCGTTCACGCCGTCGCCGTTGGGGGAAAGCCACTTCGGGCTCTGGTCCAGCGTCCAGATCGCCACCGGGGCGCTGTCGCGCGGCACGAGCGCCAATGCGCGGGCGAAGCCGTGAGCGTCGCCGCCCAGCACGGACACCCCCAGGATCCGGGTCCCGTCGGCCGCGGGTGCCTCCTCGGAGGTCACGCGAAGCCTGGTGTCGTTGGGCAGGGCGGCCGCCGGGGTCGCCGCGGGGTCCGCGGCGGCCGCGGGCGTGGCGAACAGGCCGGCGCCGGCGTCCAGCGTCACCTGCGCCGCGCCCGGGACCACGAAATCGGCCGGATGCGCGTCGGTCCGCTCGAGGCCCGGCGCCACGGCGTCCTGGGCCTTGAGCGCCAGGTCGCCGACGAGCGAGCGGTAGAAGCCGGACGGGGTGGATGAGTCGGGGTCCATGAGGAATGCCAGGCCCGGCGTCCGCTGGGACGCGTACGGCCCGAGGACGTGGTTGTGGAACGTGGGCACCGCGCGGAAGATCTGGTCCATCGTCCGGTTCGTGGTGAACAGCTGGCGCACGAAGCTCACGGCCGGGTGCGAGGGATGGCCCTCGGCGAACACCGCCCGTGCGCCCGCGCCGATGAAGCCCGCGCCGTAGTTGTCGACCCGGAGGCGCGCGTCGGCGAACGAGCCGACCGCGAGGCCGGGCTCCGTATTCCCCGAGGCATAGCAGAGGTGGTAGAGCAGGACGACGGCGTTGGGCGCCAGCCGGATGCTGCTCCGGATGTACTCCTCACCGTAGTAGACGGTCCTGGTCGAGTCGGCGCCGGTGCTCGGGTCGAGCCCGAGGCCGTCCTTCGTGAGCATCTGGAACGGCGGGTAGGTGCTGGGCCAGCCGTTGCCGTGCCCGAGGTAGACGAGGATGTTCGCGTCCTGGGCCGCAGCTTTCACCCTGGACCACGTCGCGTTGGGCGTGTAGACCTTGACGACGTTGGAGGTGTAGCGCCTGACCTCCGCCACGACGGCGTTTGCGTCGTCCCTGTAGTGGGCGGTGCTGCCGCCGGCGGGGCCGACGATCACGACGACCTTCGTGGGTGACGCCGCGAGGGCAGGGATCACGGGCATCGCCAGCCACACGAGCATCACGGACATGGCGGCGATGAGGGCGCGTCGCAAGGTTCCAGCTCCAATGTGCCTGGGGCGGCGTTGCCTGACGGCCCGGACATCCTCACCTGACCGCACCCCACCGACCACGGCTGGAAGGTCCCATCACCACCCCGCACGATGGTCCTGCCCCTGTCAAGCGGAGCACGGGCCGCGCAAACGGTGCCACCATGGCGCCCATGAGCCACCTCCCCGCGCGCACCGGCGCCGACGTCCACCTCGCCGACGCCTTCGGGAAGCCCGGCTGCCCGCTGTGCCGGGAGCGGGCGAGGACCGAGGCCGCCTACCTGGAGTCGATCCTGGCCGAGAGCGTCAACGACATCCCGTTCCGCCAGGCCCTGGACGCTGGGCGCGGGTTCTGTCGCGTCCATGCGCGGTCGATCCTGGCGGCGGACCGCGCCCGGGCCGGGAGCCTCGGCGGGGCGATCCTCCTGCGCGCCACGCTCGTTGCGCGGCTGCGCGACCTCGAGGCCGTGCACGAGGCGGGCGGCTGGTCGCGCTCCCGCCGCGCGGGCGATGCATCGCGGCCACCGGCCTGTCCGGCCTGTCAGCGGGTCGCCGAGTCGGACACGGGCGTCGTGGACGGGCTGGTGCGCCTGGCCGAGGACCCGCCCTGGGGCGAGGCGGCCGCGGCGGCGCCGTTCTGCCTCGATCACCTGGTGGCGCTCATGGACCGGCGCTCGGTCCCGGCATGGTGGCCGCCCATCGAGGAGCGGCAGCTCACGCGCCTGCGCGCCATGCGCGACCGCCTGGAGCGCTTCGCGCATGCGTCCGCACACGACCGCAAACACCTCCAGACGCCGGACCAGGTCGCGTCCGTGGACGAGGCCGCCGACCTGCTCGGGGGCGGTGCTGGGTAGAGTCGGCTCGTCGCCCCTCAGCCGCCCGAGACCGCCGGGATGACGTGGACCCCAGCGCCGGGCGGCACCGCGGTGTCCAGCGCCGCCCGCTCGCCGTTCACGAAGATGTTGAGGTGCGTCCGGATGGTCGGCCCCGCATCGAGCAGCCGGTTCTCCAGCCCGGGCACCCGTCGGTCGAGATCCGTGATGACCTCGAGCACGGTCGCGCCCCGCGCTTCCATTCGCCGGTCAGAGCCCGGGAACAGCGCCACCAGGGCACGCGGCAGGTGGACGACCGCCGGCACTGGAGCCGGGGGCGCGGCCTCGGGTTCCGTGCCGCGACCCGGCTCAGCCAACGACGTGCGCCTCAACGGACCAGATAGGCGGCAGGTTGTCGGCGATCTTCGACCAGCGTTTGCCCTCGTCGGCCGAGCCGTAGAGCTGGCCCGTGCTGGTGCCGAAGTAGACGCCCACCGGGTCGATCCGATCGACGGCCATCGCCTCGCGAAGCACCCCGACGAAGGCGTCGTGCTGCGGCAGCCCCTCGCTGGAGCGGATCCAGGTGTCCCCGCCGTCGTGCGTGCGCCAGACCGCGGCCGCGCCGTCGGGCATGAGGCGGCCCTGCATGGGGTCGGTGAGGGGGATGGTCCAGACGGTCATCGGGTCGCGCGGGTGGGTCGTCATCACGAACCCGAAGTCGGACGGGAGCCCCGCGCTGATCTCCTCCCAGGCCTCGCCGCCGTCCGTGGAACGGTAGACGCCGCAGTGGTTCTGCTGGTAGAGCCGCTCGCCGCCGTCCGAGGCGAGGACGAGCTTGTGGACGCACTGGCCCCACTCCGGGTAGCGGTCCGCCGGGTTGAACTCGGCCCTGGTGCCCTTGTTTCGGGTCTCCCAGGTCACACCCCCGTCGCGCGTCTCGAACACGCCCACCGACGAGATGCCGACCCACAGGCGCACGGGATCCGTGGGGTGGGGGACGATGGTGTGCAGGATCAGGCCGCCGGCACCGGGCTGCCAGTCAGGACGCGTGGGGTGGTTCGTGAGCCCCTCGACATGTGCCCAGGTCGCGCCGTCGTCCGTGGACCGGAACAGCCCGGCAGGCTCGACGCCCGCGTAGATGCTGCCGTCGATGCCGGCGGTGACGTTCCAGACCGTGACGACCTTGGGGCCGTCGTCGCCGTAGGTGAGCCCCTCGCTCGAGTGGGTCCACGTCTCGCCGAGGTCGCCGCTGCGCCAGACGGCGGGCCCGAACCACGGGCTGCCCGCACCCGCGAGGAGCGCGCCGCTCGAGGCGTCGACGGAGATGTCGTGGACCGGCCAGCCGCCGCACAGCGGGCCGCGGATCCGCCAGTCGCGGCGTTCCGCGTCGCCGTCGAGGAGGAACGCCCCCTTGGGCGTGCCGACGAGGAGGACGCAGCGCGAGGTCATTCTGGCGATCTCCGGTGCTGAGGTGGCTCGGGGTCCCGTGTGTCGCACCAGCCTACCGACCGGCGCAACCCCGGGTTCAGGTTGTCTCGAATCCGGTACGCTGCGGGCGTTCCCTTGCTCGCGTTCCCCAGCAGGAGACCCCATGGCGCTCACGCCCTCGCGCCCCTTCGCCCCTGACCTTGCCGCCCTGCGACGCCGCGTCCGCGGCCGGGTCCTCGCGCTCGGCGATGACGGCTATGACGCCGCCCGGGTCGTCGCCCTCGGCGGCATCGACCGGCGGCCGGCGGTCATCGTCCGCGTCGGCGGCCCCGACGATGTCCGGGAGGCCATCGCGCTCGCCCGCGAGACCGGCCTCGACCTCGCCGTGCGGGCCGGGGGTCACTCCGGCGCGGCCCACTCCGTGAATGAGGGCGGCATCGTCATCGACGTCCGGGACCTCGTCTCGCTCGAGATCGACGCAGACGGCGGGACCGCGTGGGCGGGCGCCGGCCTGACCGCCGCCGCATACACCGTCGTCGTCGCGCAGCACGGGCTCGTGACCGGGTTCGGTGATACGGGGTCCGTGGGCATCACCGGGATCACGCTGGGGGGCGGGGTCGGCTACCTCGTGCGCAAGCACGGCCTCACGATCGACAGCCTCCTGGCCGCGGAGCTTGTGACCGCGGACGGGGTGACGCACGTCGTGGACGCGGAGCACGAGACGGACCTCTTCTGGGGCCTCCGCGGCGGGGCCGGCAACCTCGGCGTCGTGACGCGGCTCCGCTACCGGCTGCACCCGCTGGCGCAGGTCGTCGGCGGCATGCTGCTGCTCCCCGCGACGCCGGGGACGGTCGCCGGGGCGATGCGCGTCCTGGACGCGGCGCCCGAGGACCTCTCGGCCATCGTCAACGTCATGCCCTGCCCGCCGATGCCGTTCGTGCCCGAGGCGCTCCACGGGTCATTCGTGCTCATGGCGCTCGCCTGCTGGGCCGGGCCGGCCGATGGCGCCGATGCCGCCCTGGCGCCGTTGCGTGCCCTCGCGAGCCCGATCGCGGACCTCCTGCGCCCGATGACCTACCCGGAGCTCTACCCACCCGACGATCCTGACTATCACCCGCTCGCCGTGTCGCGGACGCTCTTCCTCGACGCGTTCGACGAGGCGGCGGCCGGGCTGGCGCTCGAGCGGCTCGCGGCGTGCGAAGCGCCGATGCGCGTCCTGCAGCTGCGCGCGCTGGGTGGCGCGGCGGGGCGGGTGCCCGTGGATGCGACCGCGTATGCCCACCGCGAACGGCGCTTCATGGCCAATGTCGCCGCCTTCTACGCCGGGCCTGACGACCGCGCCGCGAAGGTCGCCTGGGCCGAAGACCTGGCCCGGGACCTGCGACCCGCGCCGGGGGCCTATGTGAACTTCCTGGCGGACGAGGGGGCCGAGCGCGTCCACGCCGCGTACCCGGGCGCCACGTGGGACCGGCTGGCGGCGATCAAGCGCCGTTACGATCCGGACAACCTGTTCCGCGGCACGCAGAACGTCCCGCCCGCCCGGTAGGGCGGTCCTCAGCCTCCGCAGCCCCCTCGCCGGCCATCGGCGTCCCGTACAGTGTCGAGGGACACGAGGCGGGGCAGCGGAGGTACGTCCAAGGATGGCGAGCGGCGCGAATGCAGTCCCTGGGGCGACTCCGCCCACGACGCTGGTCGTGGCCCTGGTCCCGCTCGCGGTCGCAGTCAACGTCGTCGCCAGCTGGGCGGCGGCCTCGCTGGCGCTGCCGGTCTACCTGGACACGATCGGCACGTTCATCGTCGCCGCGCTCCTTGGGCCCTGGTGGGGCGCGTTGACGGGCGTCCTGACCAATGTCGTGGGGGCGGTCCCGAATGGGGCGTCCAACATGCTGTTCGCCCCCGTCAACATCGCCGCGGCCCTCACCTGGGGCTACGGGATCCGGTCGCTGGGCCTGGGTCGGAACGCGCCGCTCCTCTTCCTCCTCTCCGCGTTCGTCGGCGTCGTGACCGGCCTCCTGGCGACCCCGATCGTGCTGTTCGTCTTCGGCGGGGCCACGGGGCATCCCTCGGACCTCATCACGGCCGCCTTCGCCAGCTTCGGTCTCGAGCGTGCCGCCCTCGTGTCCAACATGGTCACCTCGATCCCCGACAAGGTGATCTCCGCGTATGCCGGCCTCGCCATCATCGCGGCCCTCCCGGTCGCGGTGGCCCGTCGCGCCCACCTGCCGGGCGAGCCGGGCAGCCGTCGGCTGATCATCGGGATCGTCGGCATCGTCGTCGGCACCGCGCTCGCCGCGGCGGTGGTTGTCATGCAGCGCCCGGCCGCCTGAGCCGCCTCATGGCCCGGGCCGAACCTGCGGGTCGCGATCCGTCGCAGGCCGGCGCCGCGCCCCTGCTGCGCGTCGACGGGCTCAGCGTCCGGTATCGTGACGCGTCAACCGACGCGCTGGGCGATCTCTCGTTCGCGATCCGGCCGGGTGAGCTCGTCGGCTTGCTCGGGCTCAACGGCGCCGGCAAGACGACCCTCTGCAGGTGCCTGAACGGCGTCATCCCTCAGCTCATCGAGGCCGTGGTGACGGGCTCCGTGACGGTCGCGGGCACAGACGCCCTGCGGACGCCGGTGCGACGCATGGCCGGCCTGGTCGGCATGGTGTTCGACGAGCCGTCGGCCCAGCTCAGCCAGGGCACGGTCGGCGAGGAGATCGCGTTGGGCCTCGAGTCGATGGCCGTCCCGTACCAGGAGATGGTCGAGCGCGTCGACGCCGCCCTGGCCGACGCCGGGCTCGGCGGCCTCGGCGACCGCGCGCCGCTCACGCTCTCCGGCGGACAGCAGCAGCGGCTCGTGCTGGCCGCGGCGACCGTGACGCGCCCGCCTCTCCTCGTCCTCGACGAGCCGACCTCTGGCCTGGACCCGCGGGCCCGGGCGAGCATCTTCGCGATGCTCGGGGAGCTGGCCACGGCTGGAACGGCGGTCCTGGTCGTCGAGCACGACGTGGAGCTGCTCGCGGAGACGGCGCACCGGCTGCTCGTCCTCCACGACGGACGCCTCGTCGCCGACGGCGCCCCCGGTGACGTCCTGGGGGATGTTGCCTCGGTCGTGGCAGCGGGCGTCCGGGTCCCGGACGTCACTGCGGTCGCGGCGGCGGTGGGGATGCGCGGCCCCCTCCCCGTGACGCTCGGGGATGCCTCGCGCCTGCTGGGGGGCGGGACGTGACGGCCTCGCAGGGTCCTTCGCCGATCGTCGTTGTCGATCGCGTTCGCTATCGCTATCCCGGGGGTGTCCTGGCGCTCGACGACGTGAGTCTGGTCGTCCGCGCTGGCGACGTCGTCGGCATCGCGGGCACGAACGGCGCGGGCAAGTCCACCCTGGGCCGCCTGCTCGACGGGCTCCTGCTGCCGACGACCGGCACCGTGACGGTTGCCGGTCGCGACACCCGACGGGTGCCGGTCCACGAGCTGGCCCGGACGGTGGGCCTCGTGTTCCAGCATCCGCGAACGCAGCTGTTTGCGCGGACGGTCGCCGACGAGCTGGCGTTCGGGCCGCGGAACCTGGGCCTGCCTCCGGATGTCGTGGGCGAGCGCGTGGCGCACGTGGCGGCCAGGCTCGGGCTCGAGGACGTGCTGGCGATCTCTCCGTTCGCGCTGCCGGCGCCGTCCCGGCGCCTCCTGACGATCGCGTCGGTGCTTGCGATGGAACCGTCGGTCCTCGTCCTGGACGAGCCCACGACCGGGCAGGACCACCGGACGGCCGACCGCGTGGCGGAGCTGGTCGCCAGCCTCGCCGACGAGGGCATCGGCATCGTCTGCATCTCGCACGACATGCGGCTCCTCGCCGCGGCCGCAACGCATCTCGTGGCGATGGCCGACGGGCGCGTCGTGGTCGAGGGTGGGCCGCGCGAGGTGTTCGCCGACACGGCCGCACTCGAGGTGGCGGGTCTCGTGGCTCCGCAGGCGACCCGCCTCGCGATGGCACTCCCGGGCCTGGTGCGCGGTCCCCTGCCGCTCACGGTGCGCGAGGTGGTCGCCGCCCTCAGGACAGCGTCGCCGGTCCCGCCCGGCGCGGAGCCGGCTCGATGAGCGCCACGGCCCCGGCCCTCCTCGGCTACGTGCCGGGGGGATCGTGGCTCCACCGGGCGAGCCCGCTGCCGAAGCTCGCCTGGCTGGCCGCGGCCGTGCCGGTGGTCCTGCTCACCTACGAGCCGACGGCGCTCGCCGTCGCCGTCGTCGCGGGCCTGCTGGTCTGCGTGTCCGGTGGCGTGGGGCGGACCTGGCTGCACACGGTCGTCGCGCTCGCGCCGATCGGCGCCTCGATCGTCGTTCTCCAGACGCTCGCTCCGATCGCCTGCCGCACGGGCTGCACGGCGGCCGCAACGCTGGGCCCGGTGACGCTGTACCAGGAGGGGCTCTCGCACGCCCTGGCGCTCGTCGGCCGGCTGCTCGTCCTCGAGTCCGTGGCGGTCGCCACGCTGGCGACCCTGCACCCGTCGGACCTGTTCGCCTCGCTGCGCCGGCTCCGGCTGCCGTACGAGATCGCGCTCATGGCGATGCTCTCCCTCCAGCTCATCCCGCAACTCCAGGGAGAGCTCCACGACGTGCTCGCGGCGCAGCGCGCGCGGGGGTTGCGCGCGTCGGGCATCAGGGCGTTGGCGCCGACGCTCGTGCCAGTGGTCGCCGGCGCATTCGACCGGCTGACGACGCTCGTCCTCGGCCTCGAGGCGCGCGGCGTCGGCGGGACCTGCGTGCGGACGTCGTACCGGCGCGTCAGGCTGGGGCCCGCCGGAGTGGCATCGATCGGGATGGCTGTCATGGCGGCCGCCGCAGGGACATGGCTGGCCGCGACCCGTTGGGGGGCAACCGAGGCGGGCGTCGTCGTCCTGCCAGCGCCGCTGACCGTCGCGATCGTCGTCGGGGCTGCGATCATCTTCGTCGTCGTGATGACTCGGGGCCTGCGCTTGCTGTCCCGGAGCTGAGCCCGTCCCGTTCGCAACGCAGGTGAACCGTGCCCGATCCGTCCGCCGCCCCCACCACGCCGGGCGGGGTCGCCCGCCGGGTGCGCCTGGTGGGAGGCGTCCCTTGGCGCCGGCTGTTCGGGTACCTGCGCCCGCACTGGGCGCCCTTCGCGGTCGCCCTGGGCGGTCTCGTGCTCGGCTCGGGCCTCTCGCTCCTCGTCCCGCTCGTGGTGGCCGGACTCGTCACCTCGGTCGTCGCGGGCGGCGACGGGGCGGGCCTCGACCGGCTGATCCTCGGCCTCGTCGTCCTGTTCCTCTTCCAGTCGCTGGGCGGGTTCGTCCAGTCGTACCTGCTCGGCGTCATCGGCGAGAAGGTCGTCGCGCAGATGCGCGGCCAGCTGTTCGAGCGCCTCGTGACGCTCTCGCTCGACTTCCACTCGCGCAGCCGGGTGGGCGAGCTCCTCTCGCGGCTCTCGAGCGACGTGACGCTGATCAGGACGATGCTCACCCAGACGACGACGTCGCTGCTGAGCTCGGTCATCGGCCTCGTCGGCTCCGTGATCATCCTGTTTACCCTCAGCCCCACGCTCCTGCTCGTGGCGCTCCTTCTCGCCCCCGCGCTCATCGGCGTCGCCATCGTCTTCGGCCGGCCGCTCCAGCGGGTCAGCACCGAGGTCCAGGACGCCATCGCGCACAGCACCGTCACGGCCGAGGAGGCCCTCGGCGGGATCCGGGTCGTGAAGAGCTACGTGCGCGAGGGCTTCGAAGCCGAGCGCTATGCCGCGAACCTCTCGGGTGTGGTCGCGCGCGGGTCGCGCCTCGCGCTGTGGCGGGCGGGGTTTGGCGGGCTGATGGGCTTCCTCGGGTTCGGGGCGATCGCCATCCTCCTCTGGTACACCGGCCACCAGGTGATCGACGGGAGCCTCGACATCGGGACCCTGACGGGGTTCCTGCTCTACGGCGTCACCATCGGCGGCAGCCTCGCCACCATCGCGAGCCTGTACGGGCAGTTCCGCGAGGGGACGGGCGCCGTGACGCGTGTCTTCGAGATCCTCGACACGGAGCCGTCGATCCGGGACGCGCCCGATGCGGTCGAGCTGGGGGAGATCGCGGGCGCGGTCGAGATCGACGGCGTCTCGTTCGCCTACGACGGCGTCAACGACGTCCTGCGCGACGTGCACCTCGAGATCCGGCCGGGCGAGGTCCTCGCGCTCGTGGGTCCTTCGGGCTCGGGCAAGACGACGCTCGTGGGCCTGCTGCCGCGGCTGTGGGACGTCCGCAAGGGGGCGATCCGGGTCGACGGCGTCGACGTGCGCCACGCGACGGCCGCCAGCCTGCGGGCTCGGATCGGGCTCGTGCCGCAGGAGGCGGTCCTGTTCGGCGGGTCGGTGCGCGACAACATCCGCTATGGCCGGCTGGACGCGACCGAGGACGAGATCCGCGCCGCGGCCCGGTCGGCCAACGCCCAGGACTTCATCACGGCCCTCCCCGACGGCTACGAGACGCTGGTGGGGGACCGCGGCTCACGCCTCTCCGGCGGTCAGCGCCAGCGCATCGCCATCGCCCGCGCCATCCTCAAGGACCCGCCGATCCTGCTGCTCGACGAGGCGACGAGCTCGCTCGACAACGAGTCCGAGCGGCTGGTCCAGGACGCGCTCGATCACCTCAAGGTGGGGCGGACGACCGTCATCGTGGCGCACCGGCTCTCGACGATCCGGGCCGCGACGCGGATCGCGGTGCTCGACGACGGCTGGCTCGTGGAGCTTGGCTCCCACGACGAGCTGCTGGCGGCCGGCGGTCTCTACGCGAAGCTCTACCGCCTCCAGTTCGAGGCGGACGAGGGCGGGGATCCCGGGCTGCCGGCCCGGGTCGCGATGCGCCGGCTCTAGCCGAACCAGGTCGAGACGTCCTCGTCCGAGACGGCGGGCATGAGCAGGACCTGCTTGATGCACTCGGGTGAGAGAGCCGTCCGGCGCGAGATGAGCGCCGCGATCCTGGCCGGGTCCTGGCGGCAGCGGCGAAGGGCCGCCCGATCGAGCCGCGGCCACAGGGCCAGCGCACGACGCTCGAGCGCGGCTGCTGCTGCTGGACGTCCCGGGTCTGCCTGATGGAGCGTCATGGATGCCACTCCTTCACTTCACTGCGTACGGCGATCGTTGCTCCGCTTCCAGGCACCGTCAAGAGGCTCATGGAGAGATCACGCTGACGCCGCACCGGCGTCCCCCACCGACGGGCTCGGGATCCATGACCGCGCGGCCGGGCGAATTTGACCGATCAGGCGGTGGGCCGCAGGCTCTTGGCGTGAACGCCGTGCGAGGGATCCGGGGCATGGGGGCGGTCCTGCTGGTGATCGCCCTGGCTGGCTGTGGCGCGACGCCGGCGGTGACGCCCCTCGCGCAGGGTTCCGGCGGCGTCATGTCGCCCGCGCCCGGGGAGACCCCACGCCCAGCGCCCGCGACCGCGCCCGGCCACGAGCTCTACGGCTTCCTCCCGTACTGGGAGATGGACAATGAGGCCATCGCCGAGCACGTTGCGGGGACGCCGCTCACGTCGCTCGGCCTGTTCAGCGTCACCCACACGGCGAAGGGCGCGATCAACACCAGCCAGCGCGGGCACACGATGATCAGTGGCGACGTGGGGAGCCGGCTCATCCGCGAGGCCCACGACCGCGGTGTGCGCGTCGAGCTCGTCTACACGAGCTTCGGCGGTCCGCGCAACCGCCGGCTGCTCGAGAGCGATACGCTCCAGGCGACCGTCATCGCGTCGCTCGTGGCCTACGCCGCCAACCTCGGGGTGGACGGGATCAACGTCGACATCGAGGCGCTGGATCCGACGCTGGTGCCGGCCTTCGGTGGGTTCGTTGAGGATCTGCGGGCCGCGATCCACGCGCTGGATCCCGCCCATACGGTCTCGGTGTCGACGGGCGCGCACGCCCTGGGCGCGGCGATGGCCCTCGCGGCCGCGACGGCCGGCGCGGACCGTGTCTTCATGATGGGCTACGACTACCGGACCGGCCGTTCGGAGCCCGGCGCGACAGCGCCCCTGGACCGCAGTGACGGCGGGACGGCGTCCCTGCGCATGTCGCTCGACCTCTACGCGGCCCTCGGCGTCCCGGCGGACCGGCTGCTGCTCGGCCTGCCCCTGTACGGCGTCGAGTGGCCGGTCGCGGGTCCGGTGATCGGGGCGCCGTCCACCGGGCGCGGCGAGCCGTGGTTCCCGCGGGCGAACGTCCCGCTGCTGACCGATCCTGCCGTCGTGCCGATCCGCGACGAGATCGAACAGGTCGAGGTGTACCTGGTGGCGCCCGACGCGACGATCGGGGCGACGTCGTCCGTTCCGTCCGCGACCCCTGTCCCGGACCCTACGTGGCGGACCGTGTACGTCGATTCGCCGGCGACCCTCGCGCCGAAGATGGCGCTCGCCAACGAGCGGGGGCTCGCGGGGTCAGGGTTCTGGGCCATCGGGTATGAAGGCGGGCTGCCGGACTACACGCGGCTCATGGAGCGGTTCGTGGCGGGCGAGCCCCTCCCGTAGGCCGCCGCCGGGGGCTTGACACCGCCGGGGCTGCCGCCGCCGGGGCTTGACACCGGGTCCGGATGGGCGTTCAATGTCGCCCTACTCCATAACCGTGTGGTTATCGAATGCCGACCGATCAGCTCAGCATCGTCTTCGGGGCCCTCGCCGACCCCACGCGCCGCGCCATCCTCGCCAGCCTCGCGGGCGGAGAGCGGTCCGTGGGGGAGCTCGGCGCCCCGTTCGCCATCTCGCAGCCAGCCGTCTCGAAGCATCTCCGCGTGCTCGAGGGGGCCGGGCTCATCACGCGCAGCCGCCGGGCGACCGCCCGGCTGAGCCATCTCCGCGCGGAGCCGCTCCGGGACGCCACGACGTGGCTCCTGGGCTACCGCGAGTACTGGGAGGAGAGCTTTGAGCGGCTCAACGAGCTCCTCGCCGCACTCCAGGCCGCCGGACCGGGGGAGCAGCCCCCGGCCGCCATGCAGGAAGGACGCGTCCCGTGACCACCGCCACCATGCGCATCACCGCCGAGCCCGGCGGCACCCTCCTCGAGACCCAGCGTCAGGTCAATGGGCCTCGCGACCTCGTCTTCCGCGCCTGGACAGACCCGCTCCTCCTCGCGCAGTGGCTGGGCCCGCGCCGCCTGACGATGCGGGTCGACGCCTACGACGTCCGCCACGGCGGTTCCTGGCGTTACGTGCACGTCGACACGGACGGGACCGAGTACGGGTTCCGCGGCGTCTTCCACGGCGACCCGACGCCCGATCGAATCGTCCAGACCTTCGAGTTCGAGGGCGCACCGGGGCACGTCTCGCTGGACACGCTGATCCTCGAGGACCAGGGTGCGCGGACGCTCGTGCGCACGATCTCCTCGTACCAGACCGTTGAGGCGCGGGACGCCATGCTCGACAACGGGATGGCCGACGGGATGGAGCAGGGGTTCCAGCAGCTCGACGAGCTGCTCGCCCGCCTGCAGGCCTGAGCCAAGCCGATCGAGAGGAGGAGCGCAGCGATGGAGTTCAAGCTTGAGGTCGTCGTGGTGCCGGTGACGGACGTCGACCGGGCCAAGGCCTTCTACGCGGACGAGGTCGGGTTCACGGTCGATGTCGACGCGACGCCCGGTCCCGGGATGCGGGTGGTCCAGCTGACGCCGCCGGGGTCGGGCTGTTCGGTTGTCGTGGGCACGGGCCTCGCGGCGATGGCGCCGGGGAGCCTCAAGGGCCTCCAGCTGTGTGTCGCGGACGTGGACGCGGCGCGGGCATTGCTTGCCGAGCGCGGCGTGCCCGTGAGCCCGGTGCAGCACCACGACGGCTCCGGCTTCGCCGACGGGCGGGGCGGCGACTGGAACTCGTGGTGCTTCTTCGACGACCCGGACGGCAACAGCTGGGCCGTCCAGGAGAGCCCGACGATGCGCGCGGCGGCCGGCGCCTGAGGCCTGGTCAGGGTCTCAGGCCAGTCCCAGCAGCGCGGGCACCACCTCCGTCGCGGGACCCGTGATGACGTGGTCGAACCAGTGGGCGTTGGCGGCCTCGTCCGCGTTCGCCAGCCAGGTCTCTGCGCCCAGGTCCTTGGCGTGGCGCACATAGCCGGCGGCCGGGTACACGTTCCCGGACGTGCCGATGGCGAGGAAGACCAGCCCCGCGCCGGACGTGTCGTCCGACGTCAGGAACCGCCGGACCGCCCACTCGTGGGCCGGGTCCAGCATCTCCCCGAACCAGACGATGTCCGGGCGCATCAGCGCGCCACACACGGCG
>JANNHX010000558.1:0-2912 GCA_031404615.1 Chloroflexota bacterium | reverse complement strand
CGACGGAGACGATCGGCACGAGCAGCAGGAGCGCGATGCGGGCGCGCGTCAGCCAGCCGTCCAGGCGGGTCCAGGCGAGCACGAACAGCAGGTACAGGACGGGGGCGCTCTCGATGCCGGGATAGGCGATGACGGACCAGGCGATCTTCGCGGGCAGCGTGACGGCGGCGGCCTCGAAGACGTTGGCGAGCAACCACCACGCTATGGCGATCATGAGCAGCGCCAGCTCGCGGGAGCCGACCATGTGACGCCGGCGCCAGGCCACGGCCGCGACCGCGGCTGATAGGCCGGCGGACACGACATACGAGAGGACGAGGAGGTTCAGCTGCATGAAGGCTCCGGGGCCGGCTGCGACTGTCAGGTCGCCTCTTCGCCCGCGCCCTCTGCCTCGCCGCTTTGGGCCGCCGTGATCGTCTTGCTCAGGTGGCTCGCCTCGATGATCGTCGGCCGGCCGTCGCGCGCCTTCCAGCGAGTCTGGATCAGGACCTCATCGGTCTCGCCCACGAGCCGAAGGACGACGGTATAGCCAGAGCCGCCGCCGCGATCGATCGAGTCGACGGTCGCTTCGTTCGACGGGAGCGGCAGGAGGGCCAGCACCTCGCCGAGATTCTGTCGAAGTTCCTTGCTGAAGTCTTCGGTCACCCGATCGATGTCTCCGGCGACCAGCGCTGCACAGAGAGCCTCGGCGTGCTCACGAACGTCCTGTTCTTCCATCGGCGGTCCTCTGATGAGCGCGGATCAAGCGCAGATGCAATCTCTCTGAGGCCACTCTACGACACCAGAGGAGCGATGGCGTGTCCCGTGCGGGTGGTCCGCCGGCGATGTCGGCTCGTGCTCGGTGTATGTCATTATTAGCGAAGTTAGTCTCGTAGCATAAACTGCCTAACAACTGCATAGAGTTGCCATGAACCCAGCGACGAACCCATTCGCACCCGGAGCCGGCGCTCGTCCTCCGGAGCTCGCCGGCCGTGACGAGTTGCTGGCATCGGTTGCGATCACGCTCGAGCGCGTCCGTGCCGGTCGATCCGCGAAGAGCGTGCTGATGGTTGGTCTCCGGGGCGTCGGAAAGACCGTGCTCCTGGACCGGATGCACGATGACGCCGAGGCCGCGGGCATCCACACGCTCCGGATCGAGGCGCCGGAATCCCGGTCGCTGCCTGCGCTGCTGGCGCCCGAGCTGCGTCGAGCCCTCCTGCGGCTCTCGCGCGACGAGCGCGGGAAGGAGCTGGCAACGCGGGCGCTGCGCGGGCTGGCAGGCTTCGCGAAGGCGCTCAAGGTCAAATACCAGGACATCGAGGTGGGCCTGGACTTCGATCCGGAGCCCGGCCTTGCGGACAACGGCGATCTCGACCACGACCTCCAGGACTTGTTCGAGGCCGCCGGCGCTGCGGCCCAGGCAGGACGCACCGCCCTCGCCATCTTCATCGACGAGCTCCAGGACGTGGAAGAGGAGGAGCTGGCCTCGCTCATCACCGCCCTCCATCGAGCCGCCCAGAGGCAGCTGCCGGTCGTCCTGGTCGGCGCAGGGCTCCCGCAGCTGCGCGGTCGAATGGGCCGAGCGAAGTCGTACGCCGAGCGGTTGTTCGACTTCGCTGAGGTGGGCCCGCTCTCGACGGTTGCGGCCGAGCGGGCGTTGGTCAAGCCGATCCACGACGAGCACGCGGAGGTCACACCCGATGCCGTCGCGACGATCATCGCCACCACGCAGGGGTACGCGTACTTCCTCCAGGAGTGGGGCAAGCACTCCTGGGACGCTGCAGACTCCTCGCCCATCAGCGCCGACGATGTTGCTGCGGCTTCGGTGACCGCGATCGCCGCGCTCGACGCCGGCTTCTTCGGCGTGCGTTTCGATCGCCTGACTCCAGCGGAGAAGCGCTACCTGCGCGCGATGGCCGAGCTCGGACCAGGGCCGCACCGCTCTGGCGACATCGCCCGCAAGCTCGACCGGAAGGTCACCTCACTGGCCCCGCTGCGGAGCCAGCTCATCAACAAGGGGATGATCTGGAGTCCCAGCCACGGCGACACCGGCTTCACGGTTCCCCTGTTCGACGCGTTCATGCGGCGGATCATGCCGGGCAACGAGTGGAGGACCGTCGGATGACGTCCGCGTCGGTGAAGGTACGCAAGGCTCCGGGAGAATCCAGCTCCCTCGTCGCCCAGGGGCACACGGCGCGCGGCCGGCGCAGTCGAAGCGGTTGTGCCCGACGAGGCGGTCCCACTCGGTGCGTCGCTTGGCCAGGGCGCACGCGCCCGGTCAGACGTGCCGATGGAGGTCCGTCTCGGGAGACGTCGAGAGGGAATCGCCATCCCGGGGCGGCTGCTCCCAGCCCATCTCGGCAACGTCACGATGGGCGACGGAGAGATGCACGATCTCGTCCTCGACATTGGCAATGGCCGAGGCGGGGATGTAGAGGTTGCGCCCCAGCCCGGATGTCGACGTGAGGAGGTAGTTCTGGCCCACCTCCCGGACGGCCCCTACCCGACCGCCGTCGTTCCCGACCACCAACCATCCGGCTTTGAGGTCTGCCATCCGCATCTGTTCCCGCGGCCTCCTCGCAACGCTGTTCGACAACCATAGCCCGGGTCGAACATGCATGCCGCGAGGCTGCGGCGCGCCGGTGCGGTGTCGGCGCTGAACCTCGACGCGCGCGATCAGCAGGTCGTTCACACTGGGCGGGTGCCTCGCCGTCGCCGACTCCTCAGCGCGCTCCAGTTCTTTCCCCGGGGCGGCTCGTCGCACGTCGCCCGCGCGCTCGCGCTGGAGCTCCCGGCGCACGGCTGGGACGTCACCCTCGTCTCGGGCTCGCGGACCGACCTCGGGGCGTTCGGCGATGCCGCGCGCTTCTACGCCGGCCTCGACGTCCATCCCGTGTCCTTCGACGAGGCGCTCGCCTCGCCCGACCCGCTCGACC
>JANNHX010000557.1:0-2952 GCA_031404615.1 Chloroflexota bacterium | reverse complement strand
CTCCATGCGCATATCATGGCACATGCCGTCCGTCTGTCAAGCATCACTCTGGCTACATCTCACCAGTCGCAACAGGCTCGTTCAGGCCATGGCTGAACACGAAATTGGACCAGGGACGCCTCGAACCGGCTGGAAGTTCGGACTAGGGCGAACGTAACGGGGCCCCGGGCGCATACGCCCCGATCTCAGGGTGTCTGCCGAGAGCAGACCTCGGTGAGCTCAAGCTCTGCCGTCGGCGGGATCCCGCGCAGGTCCCCGCATGACGGGCATACGACCTGCGATGGGCCGATGACGTCGTCGTGCTCCAGCGCGCCGTCGAAGCCGCAGGGGCACACCAGGCGAACGTCGAACGGCTCCACCTCGAGCAGCGCGCCGTCGAGCGGGGTGCCCGGGACGAGCATCTCCCACGCCTGGCGCAGCACATCCTCCGGGACGGTCGTGGCGCGCCGGACACGGACCAGGGCGACCGGCCGATCCCCGGCCCGCGCGACCGCCGCGTCGAGCAGCTCGGCGACGAGCCCGACCTCATGCACGGCGATGCGCCTCCACGACGGTCGCGACGAGGTCGGCGGCACGCGTCACCGAGGCCGCCACCACGTCCGACAGGGTCTCCCCCACCTCGAGCGTGGCGGGGCCGATGCTGATCATGACGACCGGCGGGGCCGCCCCGTAGAGCTCCCGCGCGAGCCCGGCGATGCCCGCCGGATCCACGTGGTGGGTCCACGCGCCGCCCGATTCATCGGTGGGCTCGAGGCGCCGCATCGACACCTCGCCGGGCGCCTCGCCGACCCCTGCGTCCAGGAGGACGAGGAGCGACGCCCGGCTGGCGTCGAACGCGAGCTCCGGCGTGAGCTGGTGCGCGCTGCGGATGTCGGCCCCGGCCAGGCGTGGATCGCCCACCAGGCGCGCGGCCACCGCCGGTCCGACGCCGTCGTCGGACCGGAGCGGGTTTCCGTAGCCCACCACCAGGACCGGGCCGGACCGTGATCCGGCACGGGTGGTCGCGGGCATGACGCCGGGGGACGCTCCGGCGGATGTCACCGGGCGATCTCGCCCAGCACGTGCCCGTCCGGGGCGAGGAGCTGCACCCGCAGCGCCATCTGGCCCAGGGCGTGCGTCGAGCACGAGAGGCACGGGTCGTAGCAGCGGATGACCGCCTCGACCCGGTTGAGCATCGACTCCTCGAGCCGGTCCGCCTTGACATGCTTGCGCGCGACCTGGAGCACGGCGCGGTTCATCGCCGCGTTGTTGTGCCCCGTGGCGATCACGAGGTTCGCCCACTCGACGAGGCCGTCGTCGTCCACCTTGTAGTGGTGCATCAGGGTCCCGCGCGGAGCCTCGGACACACCGATGCCCTCGTTGCGGTTGATGCCGGCGATGGAGCGCGTGTGCTTGCCCAGGATCTCGGGTCCGCGGAGCAGCTCCTCGATCTTCTCGATCGCGTTGAGCGTGTCGATGAGGCGCGCATAGTGGTAGTGGAAGGAGGACCCCGCAACGCGGCCCACGCGCCAGCGGAACTTCTCCAGCTCCTCGTCGGCACGCGGCGTGCCGCAGCGCTCGGCCACGTTGAGGCGCGCGAGCGGCCCGACGCGGTAGATGCCGTCCGGGTAGCCCATCGGCTTCCAGTAGGTCGTCTTGAGGTACGACCACGGCTCAACGGCCTCGCCGATGTAGTCGTTGAAGGTCTTGGGGTCGACCTTGTCGGCAAGGAAGTGCCCGTCGGCATCGACGACGCGGAGCCAGCCGCCGTAGTGGTCGACGTTGCCGTCGCGGTCCACGAGGCCCATGAAGGCGGAGCGGAAGTTGCCGAAGGTGCTGGCCTCCTCCTCCCACCTGATCATGTCCTGCTTGTACCAGGCGATGGCCCGCTCGGTGGCCGCGATCGCCTCCGGCACGCCGGCAAGGATCCGATCCCGGAGCTCGGCCGTGAGCTGGAAGTCCACGCCGCCCGGGACGATGCCCGTGGGGTGGATGCGCTTTCCGCCCAGCCACTCGATGATCTGCTGGCCCCACTTGCGCAGGCCAATGCCGTCCATGGCGAGGCCCGGGTTCTTCTGCGCGACGCCGATGATGTTGCGGATCGCCGGGTCCGCGTCGAACCCGAACAGCAGGTCCGGCGACGACAGGTGGAAGAAGGACAGGGCGTTGCTCTGGACGATCTGGCCCAGGTTGATGATCCGCCGCAGGTCCGCGCCGGTGGGCGTGGGCTCCACGGCCATGATGTCGTCCACCGCCTTGGACGAGGCGATCAGGTGGCTGACCGGGCAGATCCCGCAGATGCGGGCCATGAGCGCCGGCATCTCGTGGACCGGGCGTCCCTGGGTGATGCGCTCGAAGCCGCGGAACTGGGTGACGTGGAAGTGGGCGTCGACGACCTCGCCGCGGTCGTCGAGCTGGATGGTGATCTTGGAGTGGCCCTCGATCCGCGTGACGGGATCGATCGTGATCGTCTGACTCATCGCGGGCTCCCTCAGCGCCCGAACCGGGCGCCGGCGACCTCGGGGGTCCTCCCGGACAACAGGTCGTCGAGCAGCGTGTAGATGATGTCCGCGCTGGGCGGGCACCCCGGCAGGAAGATGTCCACGTCAACGAACCGGTTGACCGGCTGGCTGGTGGGCAGGAGCATCGGGATGATGCGGTTCGGCACCATGGGGTTGATGTCGACGTTCTCGATGTAGGCGCGGTCCAGGAGGGGCTGGGTCCCGATGGGGTTCCGCATCCCGGGCACGTTGGACGTCACGGCGCAGTCGCCGAAGGCGATCAGCACCTTGGTCCGCTCCCGGACGATGTGGATCCGCTCGAGATCATCCTCGCTGGAGACGGCGCCCTCCACGAGGCAGACGTCGACGTTCTCCGGGAACACCTTGACGTCCACGAGCGGGCCGTAGACGAGGTCGGCGCGGGCGAAGATGTCGAGCAGCCGCTCGTCGAGGTCGACTAGGGACATGTGGC
>JANNHX010000556.1:0-1947 GCA_031404615.1 Chloroflexota bacterium | reverse complement strand
GGCCTGGCTGTACGGGCCAATGGCGGCGGGGGCACCGCTCGTGGCGATGGCCTGTCGGGTCATGGTTCCCTCCGGGGCTGGTCGGGCTGCGTGGACCCGATGGCGGTCGTGTCGCCGGCGCCCGTGGTGGGGCCTGCCGGTACGACGGTCGTTGACAGGATTCGGGTCGCCGCGACGAACGGCTCGCGCGGGCCCGGGGCGGAGAGCGCGCCAGCGGCCAGGGCCGCGCGAACGACGTCGGCGGCGAGGGCCGCCTCGGCATGCGAAGGATAGAGCGCCCAGTGGGTCGGGCCGGAGCCCGACACGCCGACCGGCCGCCCCAGGAGCCGTAGCAGCGCCCGCTTGAACGGCACGAGCCCGGGCTCCACGACCGCGGCGGCGGGTGCCAGGTCGTTGGCAGCCGCGAGCACCGAGGCACGGGCGAGCAGGTCCGCGACCTTGAGGTGGCCCCTGCGCAGCTCGTCGGCGAGGTGGACCGAGGCCATCCGCGCCGCGCCGCCCATCGATCGTGCGCCCTCGTCCCAGGCCCGGTAGGCGGCCGGCGTGGAGACGCCGCAGGACGGGGTGACGAGCAGCAACCCTGGTCGATCGTGGGTCGCGTCCGCATCCCGCAGCCAGGGCAGCGGGGAGAGGCGCTCCCCCCGTCCCTCCACGAGCGCCGGTCCCCCGGCGAGGAAGAACGGGACGTCCGATCCGAGCTCGGCCGCGAGGTGCTGGCGCGCCTCGGGCGAGAGGGTGACGCCCCAGGCCTCGAGCGCCGCGTCGGCCGCGGCGGCGGCATCGGACGAGCCCCCGGCGAGCCCCGCGGCGATCGGGATCCGCTTCTCGAGGCGGGCGGCGAGGGCGGGCGGCGGCTCGGGGCTCCCCCACTCCGGACCGGCGGCGCGGCGCGCGACGGCGATGGCGCGCAGGACGAGGTTGTCGGCGGGCGGCCCGGGGTCGAAGCCCGCGACGTGGAGCGTGTCCCCGGAGCCCGGTGGCAGGATCGCGACCGAGAGGCGGTCGGCGACGTCGACCGGGACCATCACGCTGTGGAGGTCGTGGAACCCGTCCGGGCGCATCCCGAGCACGGCGAGGGTCAGGTTGACCTTGGCCGGGGCGATCCGGATCACGGGCTCGAGACGGCGGGCGGGGTCGACGGGCATGACCGGTGGGCCGCCGCTCAGCGGGCTTCGGGGATGTCGCCGAGGGCCTCGGCGAGGGCCAGCCACTCTCCCACCGCCAGCGTCTGCGGCCGGCGGTCGCCGGCGATGCCCACGGTCTCGAGCGCCGCCATCACCCGGTCCGGCGGGATCGGCAGCTGGCGGGTCAGCACGTTGTGGAGCATCTTGCGGCGCTCGCGGAACCCGGCCATGACCACGCGCCACAGCCGTTCCTCCGCCTCGCTGTCGAGGCGGTCGTCCGTGGCGTAGGGTTCGAGGACGAGGACCGCCGAGTCCACGTTCGGCGCGGGCTCGAACGCGGCTCGCGGGACCCGGAACGCGACCCGCGTCCGGGCGTGGTACTGGCAGAAGACCGAGAGATAGCTCATCTCGCCGGGCGGGGCGGCCACGCGCTCCGCGACCTCGCGCTGGACCATCAGCACCATGCGCCGGGGGCGGGGCGCCTGACCGAGGAGCCGGTGCAGGATGGGGCTCGTGATGTGGTAGGGGATGTTGGCGACGACGTCGTAGGGCTCCGGGACGAGGTGCACGAGGTCCTGGTCCAGCGCGTCGCCCTCGACGATCCGCAGGAGGCCCGCCGAGAGCTCATCCGCAAAGGACTCACGCAGGACGCCCACGAGGCCGCGGTCCAGCTCCACCGCCGTCACGGTCGCACCCGAGGCAAGCAGCCCGCCGGTGAGGAACCCGAGACCCTCCCCGATCTCCAGGACGCCGTGCTCGGGACCGGGGTCCTCCTCGCGCAGGATCCCCTCGAGGATCTCCACGTCGGCGAGGAAGTTCTGCG
>JANNHX010000555.1:0-3038 GCA_031404615.1 Chloroflexota bacterium | reverse complement strand
GCCTGCCGGCATCACCCTTGGTGAGGTCCGGGTTGGTGTTCGCGGGGGAGCACTGGAGCAGGCCCGCCTCGTTGGAGATCGGGATCTGGACCTTGGCCACGGACGAGTTGAACGGGCCGACGACGCCGACGACGGTCGTATCGGCCGCGAACGCCGTCATGTCCTTGGCGCCCTGCTGGGGATCGTGGACGCCGTTGACCGCATGGTCCTTGACGTCGACGGTGATCGTGTAGCCCTCGAGCTTGAACTCCTCGATCGCCAGCTTGGCGCCCTTCTCGGCGGGGCCGGCGCTGGCCAGCGCGGAGCCTGACAGCGGGAGCGTGATCCCGATCTTGATGTTTTTGCCTGTACCACCTGCACCACCGCAGGCGGTGACGACGATGGCCGCGGCTGCGACAACCGCGCCGACACGCGCGAACTTCATGAACGCCTCCTCCAATTTCCCTCGCCTGTGCACCGAGCCGTTCCGCAGGCCGGGCGCCGTTCCGTCGTCCCAGGTGGTCGAGATGGACGGGCTCGACGCGGCGGTGACGGCGGGACGGGACGAGGGACCCAAACGCTCATCCGCGAGACGCGGCTGAGCGATGCCGTATCATAGACACCGGCGCCGGGGATGCAAGGTTGTCGTTTGCATCCATCCCCCTCGCCGCTCACGCTCCGGGACGGCTGTTCGAGCCTCGTGTCGCTCGCCTCCCGGGCGCCCGTTTCGCGGCCAGGTGCGGGGCCGCCCCACCCGAACCGGCAACGCTGGGTTGGGTTCCCGCGCAGAAGCCGCATCGCTGCACGAGGTCGTGACCGAGGCGTGGAGTACCAGATCCGCCAGGCTCGCATCACCGACATCGATCGGCTGGCCGTCATCGGCCGGCAGTCGATGCCGGGATCCGGCTCCGGGTCGCTTGACGCCGCGGACCTGCTCCGGCAGCTGGTCTATCTTCCGAACGCGAGCCTGCTCGTCGCCGAGACGCGACGGGAGATCGTGGGCGGGGCGCTCCTGGTCCTGCGTCCATCGGTCACGGCCGGCGGCTACGTGGGCACCGTGGACTTCCTGGTCGTCGCCCCGGACCACGATGCGGATCGCGTGACGGAGGCGCTCATCGACGAGCTGCTCCGCTCCGCGGGCAACAAGGGTTGCTCAACCGTGGAGGCGGCCCAGCCATCCGATCCTGCGAGCCTCGCCCGCCTCGAGCGGTCCGGGTTCGCGCCCGCCGGGCCAATGCTCAGGCGGCCTCTCGCGGCGGCCGGTTCGACCCGTCGCCCATAGCGCCCCCCCTCGGGCGGCCCGGATGCCGGGACCGCCCCGCCAAATAGGAGTCAACGTGGGGAAGAACGTCGCCGTCTTCGTGGACGTGGCGAACATCTTCTACGCGGCCAAGGCGGCCGGCGTGGATATCGACTACGTCACGCTGCTGAAGTCGGCCACCGCGGGACGCGATTTCGTCCGCGCGTATGCCTATACCGGGCTGGATCCGGACAACGAGAACCAGCGCAACTTCCACCAGTTCCTCGCCCGCCACCAGTACAAGGTGGTCAGCAAGGACATCCGCAAGTACGGCGACGGGAAGGTCAAGGCGAACCTCGACATCGAGCTCGTCGTGGACATGATGAAGACGGCCCGCAACCTGGATGTGGCCGTGATCGTGTCGGGCGACGGGGACTTCGCGCCCGCGATCCGCGCCGTCCAGGAGATGGGCGTCCGCGTCGAGGTCATCAGCTTCCGCGGCAACACCTCCTCGGACCTGATTGAGGCCGCGGACCTGTTCACGGACATCATCAATATCGCCAAGGTCGACAAGGGCTCATCTCGCTCCGGCCGCCGCGTTGCGGACGACGACGAGGATCTGTCGATGACCGAGGTGCCCGACAAGATGACCGAGGGAACCGGCCGTGGTCGCGGCCGTGGTCGCGGGCGAGGCCGGGACGAGGGGTATTCCTCCACGCGCGGCCGTGGCCGGGACCGGGATCGTGACCGGGATCGTGAGGAGATTCCCGCCGTGACCGCCTCGACCGGTGGCGGCACCCTGATCGCGCTGCCGGGCGAGAAGCTCTCCCGCGCAGGGGCTGCCACCACGGCCGCCCCGGGCGAGGAGCTCGACGAGCTCGACGAGCCGCTCGAGGAGGGTCTCGAGAGCGAGGCCGGCGTCGAGGGTGAAGGCGAGGGCGACGCCCGCCGCCGCCGCCGCCGCCGTGGTGGCCGTGGCCGTGGCCGTGGCCGTCGCGATGGCGTCGAGGGTGAGGGCAGCGTGGAGGGTGAGGCACCCGTCGACGGCGAGGCCATCGAGGGCGAGGAGCCTGAGGAGGTTGCCGCGGACGGCGAGGAAGCCGACGAGACCGAGGAGGCCGGTGAGGCTGTCGCGGCCGAGGCGAAGCCGGAGCGTGCGGGCCGCGGTCGCGGTCGCAGCACGGCCGCGCAGACCCCGTCCGGCGAGCTGCCGACCCCGTTCGACGACCTCGATGCGCTCACGGCCGCGCCGCGTGCGCCACGATCCACGCCGTTCGGGTCCGTGTGGGACCGCCAGCTGGGCACGACCGCGCGCCCGGCGGCCGCGGCCGATCGCACCCCGCTCCCGGATGACGAGGACCTGGACGAGCCGGAGATCCCGGAGTACCTGCTCGCCGAGCGGCGCCAGGGCAATCGCGGTGGCCAGGGTGGCCGCGGCGGCCAGGGCAATCGCGGTGGTGGCGGTGGTGGTCGCGGCGGCGCTCGCGGCGCCTACGCGGCGGCCATCGAGCGCGAGCGCTACGGCGGTGCCCGCGGCACCACGCGGAGCTTCTCCGGGCCGTCGGCTGGCGGCCAGGGTGGCGGTCGCGCGCTCAGCGGCGGGTCGCCGACCGGCGGGTCGCCGACCGGCGGGTCGCGTGGCGGGCAGCAGCCCGCGCGCGGCGGTCGCCCCGAGCGCTCCGATCGCATCGAGCGCGCCCCGCGCAGCGGCGGCGCGGAGTGGAGCGAGGTTCCGCCGGAGCACATGATTGTCTGCCGGTGCGAGAAGCCACTGGACAAGGAACTGCGGCAGAAGATTTCGCTGTTCTGCAGCGTGCCC
>JANNHX010000554.1:0-6976 GCA_031404615.1 Chloroflexota bacterium | reverse complement strand
CGTTCTCAGTCTTGCCGCCCCAAGCTGAAAGTGCGGCTGCTTGTAATGCGCGGCCATACGAGAACGTCAGCGCCCAAGGCAGCCCGCCAGCAGCGTTCATGAGCGCGCGGTGATGTCGACGATCGTCGCGAACACCTGGGGTCCGTCCGCCGTCTCGAGCGGGGAGAGGCTGATCTCGACCGGGAACTCCGTCCCGTCGCTGCGGCGGCCGGCGAGCTCGAGCCCGGTGCCCATCGGCCGTGCGACGGGGCGCTGCGCGAAGGTCTCGCGGTGCTCGATGTGGTCAGCCTTGATCCTGTCCGGGAGGAGGACCTCAACCGGTTGCCCGAGCAGCTCCGCGACCTCGTGGCCGAACGTCCGGGCCGTCTGCGGGTTGGCGTAGGTGATCCGGCCGCGCGCGTCCACGGCAAGGATGGCGTTGGGCGAGGCGTCGAGCACCGCGAGATGACCGGCCGTGGCCGTCTCGTCGCTGCCGGCGGACCTGGGACGAGGCTCGTCAGGCATGGTTGACCGTGCTGGGGGCGGCGGGGGTGGGACTCCCCGGCACCGTACCGCGGGCGTCAAGCGGCTGTCGATGGGCACCTCACAGGTCTGCCTGGCGTCCCGGTGCGATGATCTCGGGTATGCACGATCCCGACGCCCTCGACGCCTTTGCCACCCGAGCCGTCCACGCCGGCGCCGAGCCCGACGAGCTCACCGGTGCCGTCTCGCCGCCGATCTACCAGACCTCGACGTACGCCCAGGACGGGGTCGGGCGTCCGCGCGGAGGGTACGAGTACGCGCGGACCCAGAACCCGACGCGGGCACGGCTCGAGCGGGCCGTCGCCGACCTCGAGGGCGGGCGGCATGGGATCGCGTTCGCATCCGGGTCGGCGACGACCTCGGCGCTCGCGCAGCTCGCCGCTGCGGGTGAGGAGATCCTCGTCGGCGACGACGTCTACGGCGGCACGTACCGCTACTTCGAGCGCGTCCACCGCCCCGCCGGCGCGGGGGAGGCGCGGTACGCCGACCTGGCGTCGGGGCCGGACGCCCTGTGGGAGAGCCTGAACGCCTCGACGCGCCTCGTCTGGCTCGAGACGCCGTCCAACCCGCTGCTCAAGGTCACGGACATCGCCATGGTCGCCGGGACGATCGGGGAGTGGGCGGCCCAGGCCCGGGGCCCTTCGCCGCTGCTCGTCATCGACAACACGTTCGCCTCGCCGGCGCTCCAGCGGCCCCTCGAGCTCGGCGCGGATGTCGCCTTCCACTCCGCGACCAAGTACCTCGGCGGGCACTCGGACACGATCCTGGGGATCGCGGTGACCAGCTCCGACGCGGTGGCGGAGCGGCTGCGGTTCCTCCAGAACGCGATGGGCGCCGTGCCCGGGCCGTTCGACTGCTTCCTCGTCCTGCGCGGGCTGCGGACGCTCGCGCTTCGGATGGAGCGGCATTCCGCGAACGCGCTGGCCGTGGCCCGCTTCCTCGCGTCGCGCGACGACGTGGCCTGGGTGCGCTACCCGGGCCTCGCCGACGGGCCGCACGCGCACCCGGGGGGGGCGGTCGCCGCGCGGCAGATGACCCTGGCCGGGGCGCCGGCGTCCGGCGGCATGGTGTCGTTCATCCCGGCGGCCGGCGGCGCGCATGGGCGGACCGCGGCGGAGCGGGCGATCGCAGCCTGCGAGGCGACCCGGCTGTTCACGCTGGCGGAGTCCCTGGGCGGTGTGGAGTCGCTGATCGAGGTGCCGGCCGCGATGACCCACATGTCCGTGGCGTCGTCCTCGCTCGCCGTGGACCCGGCGCTGGTCAGGCTCTCGGTGGGCATCGAGGCGGCCGGGGACCTCGTGGCGGACCTGGCCCACGCGCTGGACGGGGCGTAGGTCCGCGAGCACCCGGACCTCCCCACAGGCGCTGACACGACCGCGGGACGCGGTGGGGCTCCGGCCCGTCCCGGCCTGCGGAACCGGCACGGTCGCGCCGGCACGGGCGCGCCGGCCATGGGCCAAACGGCCCTGACCCGACGCGTTGTGCCACCCTGTAAAATGCCGCGCAACTCAAGCGCTGCCTGACTGCGGAAGCCGACTCCCGGGCCCCCAACCGGCCCGTCACGCGCGGCCGGTCACGAGCCACAGAGCGGGCGTGTGCGCCCGTGCCGCAGTCGAGGTACCCGATCGTGACCGTCACCAGCCCGTCCCCAACGGACCACATCGGCGGCAGCGTGGTTGCCAACCTCCCCGTCGCCGAGCTCTACGAGCTCGCCATCCGCGCGGGCGAGGGGACCCTGGCCGCCGATGGCCCGCTCGTCGTCCGCACCGGCCTCCACACGGGTCGCTCGCCCAAGGACAAGTTCATCGTCCGCGAGCCCTGGAGCCAGGACAAGGTCTGGTGGGGCGAGGTCAACCACGAGATCAGCGAGGAGCACTACGACACGCTCCGCGCGCGCCTCATGGGCTATATCGCCGACAAGCAGCTCTACGCGCAGGACATGTACATCGGCGCGCACGCGACGCACCGCCGCAGCCTCCGCGTCTACACCGAGACGGCCTGGGCGAGCATCTTCGCCCGCAACCTGTTCCGCCGGCCGGCGCTCAAGGACCTCCCGGGCTTCGTCCCGAACTTCACGATCATCAATGTCCCGAGCTTCCAGGCCGACCCCGCCACCGAGGGCACCCGGACGGGCACGGCGATCCTCCTCCACCTGCAGCGGATGGAGATCATCATCGTCGGGACGATGTACGCGGGCGAGATCAAGAAGTCCGCGTTCACGGTCATGAACTACCTCATGCCTGACGAGGGCGTGCTCCCGATGCACTCCTCGATCAACGTGGGGGAGGGGGGCGACGGCTGCATCTTCTTCGGCCTCAGCGGCACCGGCAAGACCACGCTCTCGGCCGATCCGCTGCGCAACCTCATCGGCGACGACGAGCACGGCTGGGGCGACGGCTACACGTTCAACTTCGAGGGCGGCTGCTACGCCAAGACGATCCGCCTCTCGGCGATGTACGAGCCGGACATCTTCGCCACGACCAGGCGCTTCGGGACGATCCTCGAGAACACCGACATGTTCCCGGAGACGCGCGAGCTGGACCTGGACTCCGAGCGCTTCACCGAGAACACTCGCGCGGCCTATCCTCTCCACTTCATCGGCAACGCGGATCCCACGGGCGTGGGCCCGGGCCCCAAGAACGTCATCTTCCTCACGGCCGACGCGTTCGGGGTGCTGCCGCCGATCAGCAAGCTGACCCGTGAGCAGGCCGCGTACCACTTCATCAGCGGCTACACCGCCAAGCTCGCGGGCACCGAGGTCGGGATCAAGGAGCCCAGCGCCACGTTCAGCGCGGGCTTCGGGGCGCCGTTCCTGCCGCGCCACCCGGGCGAGTACGCGCACATGCTCATGGCCCACCTGGAGAAGGACGACGTCCCGGTCTGGCTCGTGAACACCGGCTGGACGGGCGGCCCGTACGGCGTGGGTCACCGGATGAACATCACCCATACCCGGAACATGGCCCGGGCCGCCATCAACGGCGACCTCGACAACGTGGAGACCGTGATCGACCCGATCTTCCAGGTCGCCGTGCCGGTCAGCGTGCCGGGTGTCCCGGACGAGGTCCTGTTCCCGCGCAACACCTGGGCCGACCAGGACGCCTACGACGAGGCGGCCCGCCGGATCGCCGCGATGTTCCACGAGAACTTCGCCAAGTACGCCGACGGCGTGTCGGAGGGCGTCCGCAACGCGGGCCCCATCGTCGTCGACACCTCCGTCGAGGTCTAGCGACCCCCTGGTTTTCGGGGTCCGGCCGCGCAGCGCGCGTCGGGCCCGTTCCGCCCCCTGGCACCCGAGGAGCAACGACCGCAATGGCTCGCGTACCCCGTCGCAAGGTCACCGTCATCGGCGCCGGCAATGTCGGCGCAACCACGGCCCAGCTGATCGCGCAGACCGGCCTCGCCGATGTCGTCCTGGTGGACATCGTGGAGGGCCTCCCGCAGGGCAAGGCGCTGGATCTCGCCGAGGCCGCCCCGGTCATCGGCTATGACGTCAAGGTCACGGGCACCAACGACTACGCCGACACCGCGGGCAGCAAGATCATCGTGGTCACGTCCGGCATCCCGCGCAAGCCGGGCATGAGCCGCGACGACCTCATCGCGACCAACGCCGGCATCGTGGGCGGCGTCGTCAAGGCCGCCACGGCCGTCTCGCCGGACGCGATCGTCATCGTGGTCACAAACCCGCTCGACGCCATGTGCCACGTCGCGCTTCGCGCCTCGGGCTTCCCGCGCGAGCGCGTCATCGGCATGGCCGGCGTCCTGGACTCCGCCCGGTTCCGCAGCTTCATCGCCGTGGAGCTCGAGGTCAGCGTCCGCGATGTCCGCGCGTTCGTCCTCGGCGGACACGGCGACACGATGGTGCCGCTGCCGCGCTACTCGACGGTCGGTGGCGTGCCGATCACCGAGCTCATGACCGCCGAGCGCGTCGAGGCGCTCGTGGATCGCACCCGCAACGGGGGCGCCGAGGTCGTGGCCCTGCTCAAGACGGGCTCCGCGTTCTACGCCCCCGCAGCCTCCGTCGTCGAAATGATCGAGTCCATCCTGCTCGACCGCCGGCGCGTCCTCCCGTGCGCGGCCCTCCTGCAGGGCGAGTACGGGGTCGAGGGCCTGTTCGTCGGCGTCCCGGTCGTCCTCGGCCAGGGCGGCATGGAGAAGGTCATCGAGATCGAGCTGACCGCCGACGAGGCGGCCGCGTTCGCCAGGTCCGCCGACGCCGTCCGGGAGCTGGTCGCGGCCATCCCCGGCTGAACCCGCGGGGACCGCGGGTCCCCACCGCACCACCCTCCACCGCCCGGTGCCTTCGGGGCTCGGGCGGTGTGCTGTCTCGTGCTCCGGGCCGTTTCCCGGACGCACCACCGCAAACCGTTGCGGGACTGGTCCATCCACCGTACGTGGGTTACGCTGCCGCGTAATGCCGGGTGTAAGGGTCGCTGCCCGCGTCCGCCCCGGGGCAACCGATCCAGTCATGGGAGGAGACGTTCATCGTGCGACGCTTGAGGCTCGCCCTCGCGGCAGCCGTCACCGCGGCCCTGATCGTCGGAGCGCCCGTGGGCGCCACGACCCGGACCCAGTCGGACTCCACCGCCGCCGGGGCGTCGGTCGCCAGGGAGTACGCCCTCATCCAGCTCAACGGAGCCCCCCTCGCCACGTATGCGAAGACCAAGCCGGCGCCGGGCAAGAAGGTCGACTTCTCCAGCGCCACGGTGAAGTCATACCGGGCCCAGCTCGCCGCCGTCCGCAACGACTTGAAGGCCTGGCTGCAGAAGTACGCGCCGAAGGCCCGGATCGTGAAGGGCTATGACCTCTCGCTGAACGCCGTCTCGGTCAAGCTCAACGGGACGAGCCTCGCGACCCTCCGCACCTCGACGCTCGTCGCGCGGGCCGAGCTCCAGGGTGTCTACACGAAGACCTCGGACCCGGATCTCGACATCATCAGCGCCACCGAGGGCTGGGCCGTCGCCGGGGCCACCATCGGCGCCGCCGCCAAGACCGCGGGGGAGGGCGTCAAGGTCGGCGTCATCGACTCCGGCATCGACGTGGACCACCCCTGCTTCGACGACACGGCCTACGCGCAGCACCTGCAGCTCGGCGACAGGACGTACACGAGCAACAAGGTGATCGTCGCCAGGGTCTTCAACAACAAGGGCAACCAGAACGGCTTCGACGCGAAGGCTGTCGACTCGCACGGCACGCACGTCTCGGGCACGATCGCCTGCAACTTCGACACCCCCGCGACCGTCAGCGGTGCTGCGATCCCGCACGGGATCTCCGGCATCGCGCCGCGCGCCCTGCTCGGCAACTACAACGTCTTCCCCGGCAACGTCGACAATGCCCGCAGCGAGGACATCCTCAACGCGATCGAGGCCGCCTACGTCGACGGCATGGACATCGTCAACATGAGCCTCGGCGGCGGCGCCAACGGCGTCCAGGACCTCCTCACCGTCGCTGTCGACAACCTCGACCGGGCAGGGATGGTGTTCGCCATCTCCGCCGGCAACGAGGGCCCCGGCCACGAGACGGTCGGCTCGCCGGGCTCCGCGGCCCGTGCGCTCACCGCTGGCGCCTCCACCGTGAACCACGCGGTCGTCAGCCCGATCACGGCCGGTGCGGCGTCCGCCGCCGGTGTCCCCGGCGACTTCGGCACCCCGTCCGCGTACCCGTTCAGCGGCACGCTGCGCGTGCTCCCGGGTGACGGCGTGTCCGGCCTGAACCTCGCCTGCGCGCCCATCCCGGCGGCCACCTCCCTGGACAGCATCGCGCTCGTCCAGCGCGGCGTGTGCGACTTCTCGCTCAAGGTCTACTACGTCCAGCAGGCCGGCTACAGGGCCGCCATCGTCGTCAACCGGATCGGCGGCGCCCCCAGCGCCATGGGCAAGGGCGCGGCTCCCGCCGACCCGACGATCCCGGCCTGGATGATCGGCATGGACACGGCCGACGCCTTCAAGGCCGAGGTCGGCAAGGCAGTCTCGATCACCGCCCCCACGTACACCTACCCCTTCTACGACGCGGACGTCATGGCCGACTTCTCGAGCCAGGGCCCGACGGACGTCGATGTCCGCATCAAGCCCGACGTGGTCGCCCCCGGTGTCAACGTCCTGTCCAGCATCCCGATGAGCTACTGCGGCGGCGGGCCCTGCTTCGCCTTCTTCCAGGGCACGTCGATGGCGTCCCCGCACCTCGCAGGCGTCGCCGCGGTCATCAAGTGGCAGCATCCGACGTGGCCGGCCTGGGCGATCCGCAGCGCGATCGTCAACACGGCCGACACGACCGTGCTCACCAAGTACACCCTCGACGGGGCCGCGACGGACGTCAACCTGTCCGGCGCCGGTCGCGTCAACGTCGAATCGGCCGCGGGCGCCACGGCGCTCCTCGATCCGGTCAGCGTGAGCTTCGGCGCCACGCCGCGCGGCTCGGGCGTCACCAGGTCGGTGGCGGTGACCCTCAAGAACGCCAG
>JANNHX010000553.1:0-11639 GCA_031404615.1 Chloroflexota bacterium | reverse complement strand
ATGGACGAGGTGCGCGCCCTGGATCGCGTCGCCGTGGACGATGCGCAGGACGCCCTCGCGGACGAGCGGGGCGAGCGCGCGGGCCTGCACGCCCGCGAGGTGCGCCATGACCGGGTGCAGCTTGAGCACGACCACCTGCTGCTCGACGAACAGCTTGTGGATCGCGTCGAGCGGGCCGATGGAGCTTGCGTTGCCGGCACCGAGGACCAGGCACACGCGACCGGGCGGCGGGGTCCGCCACGCCGTCGCCATCGTGTCCGGCAGCCCCTCGAGGGTGACCGACGGGTCCATCCAGACGTCGGCGTGCATGCGCAGGTAGGCGAGCCGGTCGAGGAGGTCGTGCGGCATGACCCGCGCCGCGACCCGGCCGTTGGCCAGCACCCGCGCGCCGCCCGGGATCCGCGGTGTCCCGGTACGGATGATCGAGGCGATCGCGTCGCGGTGGAGGCGCAGGCCGCGCAGCAGGATGTACGGCCCGACGATCGTCTCCTCGGCCGCGTCCGGGCCGGTGGGGTCCAGGCCCTCGTGGATGCAGCCGAGCCGCGTCCACTCGTTGATGAGCGGCAGCGTCGCCCGCATCACCTCCTCGAGCAGCGCCAGCTTGTGCTCCGGGCTCGTCCGGACCCAGGCGTCGGACCTGGCGCGCAGCTCGGCGACGGCCTCGTCGAGGAGCGGGATCGGCGTCGCGTCCGGGACGGGGAGGCGAGGGACGTAGGGTGCGGGGTCGTACGGGACCTGGAAGGCGGGCGGGGTGTCGGTCAGCATGGTGGCGAGGCCATCATGCCCCGTCCCGGGCGATCGGGGCCGGAGTAGGCTCACCGGCGATGACCCACGAGTACACGCTCCTGCTCGGCGCCACCGTGCTGCCCGGCGGGGACGCGCCCGCCTGCGAGGCCCTGGCCTGGGCGGGTGGCACGATCCTTGCGCTCGGGTCAGAGGCGGAGATCCGGGCGATCTCGCGCGGCGACTCTCACGTCATGGAGGTCCGCGGTCGGTTTGTCGTCCCGCTCGATGGGTGTCTCGAGCTGGGTGCGTCCGCCGACATGGCGGTGCTCGAAGGGGATCCGCGCGATGGGCACGGCCCGCGCGATCCACGGCGGCTCGCGGTGATCCGCGGGGGCCACCTGGTCGAAGGCTCGCTGGCGCCGGACGGCGGCTCCCCGTCCGTCGCCTGACCCGGCGGACCAGCCTGCCCGCGGCGCGCTACAATCGGGGACCTCCCGAGCGGGAGTAACTCAGTTGGCAGAGTGTCAGCTTCCCAAGCTGAATGTCGCGGGTTCGAACCCCGTCTCCCGCTCCACCTTCCCCCTCCACGCAGTCGGCTGAATGTCGTTTTGTGCGTGAAATCGCGGCGGGGAACCCCTTGACTTCCTCCCGGATCCGCACGAGATGCGGGGTCTCCGGGGCCGCGGAGGGGCCAGCGACAGTCTGCCGACCGCCGATCTGATCGGGCGACGACATTCTGCCTTCCCCCAATACGGCCCTGGATGACCGGGCCCGGGGTCCCGAATGCCGGCATCTGGCCAGCAAGGGATAGTCCCGCCGGGCCGGGGTGGGAGCCCCGCGATCCATGGCCAGACAACTCAAGCCCGAGCCCCTCGACACCGCCATCGACGAGTACATGGCGGTCTTCTCGCCCGACTGGAAGCCCGTGACGCGGAGCAACGACGAGTCCGAGCTCCGCAGCTTCCGCGACGTCGCTCTCGGCTGGCGGGAGATCCGCTACGGGTGGTCGGCCCACGCCCTCGGATGCTCGATGCGCGAGGAGGTCCGACCCGGGCTACGGCTCGCCGACCCGCAGCTCGCCGGTGTAGTCCCGGGCCAAACCGCCGCCAAAGACAGGTTGACGCTGGGGCGGCCGCACGGCGGAATCCCGCGCCGGAGCGATCCACTCGGTGAGATCCCGGTTCACGAGGATCGTCTCAAACCGCTCGCGCCGCCGTCCGTCCCGCGAGTCGAACTCGATCGTTGCCTCCGTCAGCGGGACCATTGCCCGCCGGCGCTGAAAGGCCGCCATCGGGTCGGCCCCCGGGGTCGCGTGAAGGCTTCCGCTGACCCTGTAGGGGCCGAGGCGCAGCTCGACGGGACTCGGGCGAGTCCGTACCCGACGCCCCGGATCGCCTCGCGGTCCCGCGACGGCGACGGCATAGAGCTCCTCCCGCGCGACGGCGAATGCTGGGACCTCGACCGTGCGGGCGCCATCGAGGCTCTGGGTTCGAAGGTCGTGGAACTCGTACTCAGCGTGCTCGTTCATGAGGTCCGTGAGCCGGTCGCTGGTCAGCGCCAGGCGCCCGAAGGCCACCGAGTCGCCCGCGTACAGGGTCAGCTGCAGGATGGGTGGCGGCACCGCTGCCGCAGGCGGCATGGGATCCGCGGCCTGTGGCACGGCCCGAAAGACCAGGCGGAAAGGGTTCGGCAATCGGGCGAGGCTCGGCATGGCCAGACAGTACCTTCGGACGTGATCAGGTAGGAGTGGGCCACTGGTACCGGGTGTCACCCGTACTTGCGGGCGTCCTGCCCGGGACGTTCCCGGTTGCGCGGGTGAGCCTCCTCGAGATAGCGTCGGGATCGTCAACCGGGATCGCTACCGGGGGCTGCGCAGACGTCGCGGTGGCCTCGCCGCCGTTCCCAAGCGGAATGTCGCGGGTTCGAACCCCGTCTCCCGCTCCACCTCTCCCCTTTGCCCGACCCGTTCCGCGCGTCTACGAGCGCTCGGGGTCGGCGCCAGGAAACACGGTCTCCTTCACAACGCTGCCGTCCCGCGCGAACGTCATCCACGTCCCCACCTGGCGCCCGCGGTCGAACGAACCCGAGCGCATGACGGTGCCGTCCGAGCGGTAGAAGGTCCAGGCGCCGTGCATCTCACCGTCGAGGTGGAAACCGGTGAACCGGGTGTTGCCGTTCGGGTAGTGGTCGATCGCCGGGGTAGGCGTGGGGTCGTCGGTCATGCGGGGAGTATCGGCCCGCGGCTACCAGCCCTCGTAACGCACCAGCTCCTCGAGCGGGCGTCGCTGCATGTGGCGCAGGGAGGCCTCCTCGTCGCCCTCGGGGTAGCCCAGCGGCGTGAACAGCATCGGCTCGCCTTCCTCGGGCACGCCGAGCACCTCCCGTGCGGCGGCCGGGTCGAACGACGCGATCCAGCACGTCCCCAGGCCGAGATCCGCGGCCGCGAGGATCATGTGATCCATGACGATCGACGCGTCGACGTCCGCGTGGCTCCGCCCGTCGTACATCGTCCGGTGCCAGGCCTCCCCGGGGACGGTGCAGACACAGAGCACCAGCGGCGCCCCCACGAACCAGTCGCGGTCGTAGATGCGACGGAGCTCGGCCTCGCGGCCCGCCGTGTGGACGACGATGACCCGGAACGGCTGGCGGTTCGCCGCGGTCGGGGCAATGCGCGCGGCCTCGAGCACGGTGGCGAGGACGTCGTCGGGCACCTGGTCGGGCCGGTACGCGCGCACGCTGTGGCGGCGGCGGGCGAGGTCGAGGAACGTCATCGATCGTCTCCGGGCGGCGGTGGCCGGGGCGCCGTCACCAGTATCGCGCGTCGGACATCCGTCCCGCGTCCCGGGAAGCCCTCTGCGGCGGCCGACGCACGGGAGATGAGCGGCAGCGAAGTGCCGCCGCCCATACTCGCGTGCATGGAGGTGAGCTGAGGTGCCGAAACGGGGCCCGACCATCGCGGACACCGTCCTGGACCTGGTCCGGGAGCGGGTTCCGCTGACGCTGGATGCGCTGGCGCCGATGGTGGTTGCGGCGGGACGGACGAAGGCGAAGGACCCGCGCAGCGCCGTCGCGGGCGCGATCGGCAGCAACGCGGACTTCATCGAGGGGATGGACGGGCGCTGGCACTCGATCGCCACCCAACTGGACGGTGCGCTGTTCACCGTGCGCCTCACCTCGCTGGAGCGGCGAGAAGGAATCGTCCTCGTTCGGAGTGACCTCACCCTGGTCGAACGCCTGCTGACGCGGCACGGGCGCCCGTTCACGGGCGGCGACGACGTCCACCTGGACTTCCTGGCCGACTACCTCGGGCTCCCGTGGCCGGGCGAGGACGTGGGCGAGGACGGGCTGGAGGAGGCGCTCCCGGCGGACACGGCCGCGCTGCTCCTCGGCTTCATGGAGGAGCTGGGCGTGCCACCGGGTGACGATGCGCAGAACCTCGACGACCTGCTCTGGGAGACACGCGATATGCGAGTTCTGCACGGGCCCACCGGCTGGCTCCCCGCGATGGGCCTGCGGCAGCTGCTCGGGATCAGGATCGCGAACGGCACGCTCGAGACCACGACGTTCGACCGGCGTTCGCTCTCCGGGGAGCACCTGGCTGCCGCCGGCAGGCGGGTGGCCCAGCTCGCCGGCCGCGTGATCGGGCCTGACCCGAGCTGGTTCGGGCCACCGGTGATCATGATGGAGGAGCTCCTCGAGATCGTGGCGACCGAGGCATCGGAGCTGTTCCGCCAGCCGCTGCCCCCGTTCTCGGAGGTCGTGCGGCGCGGTGGACTCGAGGTCGAGGACGGCCTCGTGGGCCACGCGGGCACGAACTGGGACGAGGTTCGTTGGGCGCTGGCGCCAGATCCGGAGGACGCCTGGGGGTTCGAGCCGCCCGACGTCGTCCACTGACCCCGCGGCGCCGCGCGAGGTCGCAGGCTACGCCTCCGGGTCGCCGTCGACGAAACGCCGCAGGCTGCCGCGCCACAGCGCGCGGCCGTGGAACGAGATCCCGGGCGCGATCGCGGGCAGCCCGCCGTACCAGACCAGCGTCTTGAGCAGCGGGGTCACCTGGGAGCCATAGCCCTCCATGCACGCCTCGGGGCGGACGCCCGGCCACGAGTAGCAGGAGACGACCGTCCGCCGCTCGCCCGTCGGGATCCCTGGCGGCAGGCGGTCCCAGGCGGGATCGTCGGGGCCAAACTCCCACTGGTCCAGGTTCCCCTGCGGGATGCCCTCGATGCCGCGCACAACCGGCGGCGTGTCGTCGAGCAGGTAGGGATCCACCGCGAGGTCGCACACGACCGCGTGCTCGGGCAGGAACCCCAGCCACGCGTTGGGGAACAGCGGCTTGCTGGTGTCGCGGCGGGCCGTGGCGTCGACCAGGATGTCGGTGAACGCCAGCCGATGCCGGAAGTAGGCCTCGTTGCCGCCGAGGTTCTGCTCCGCTACCACGACCTCCACGCCGGGCAGGCCCGCGGCCATGAACCGCACGTTGCGCTCGTCGTCGCCGCACTTGGACGCCCACTCGATGGCGTGCTTGCCGACGCCGCCGGCCCCGAGCACGGTGACGCTCACCACGGGACGCGACGGGGAGAGCAGCGGCGGCCAGCGCGCCTCGAGCGCGTCGAACGCCGCCGACAGCCCGTTGCGTGCCACCTCGCGCAGGTTCTGGACAAGGCGCCGCCCGTCGTCGCCGGTCACCATGTCCAGCGCGATGGCCTCGATGCCCAGGCCGCTCAGCAGCTCTACCCGCTCCGGTCGCGTGACGAAGTGGAGCATCGAGAGCAGGATCGCGCCCGGCCTGACGAGCTCGTAGCGGCCCTCGGGCGCACGCAGCACGACCACGATGTCCTGGGCGTACGCGGTCGCCTCGTCGACGATGTGAACCCGGGGCGACATGGCCGTGTAGGCCTCGTCCGGGTAGCCCATGCGAGCGCCGCTCCCGGACTCGACGAAGACGTCGGCGTCCATGCTCGCGAGCAGGCGCATCAGCGGGGGCAGGAACGCGCGGCGCTCCCCAGGCTCGTTGTACATCCGGGGGAAGCCGATGGTGAGGCCGCGCTCGTTGGCCATGCTCCTGCCTGCTCCTCCACTCCCCGGGGACCCGGGCGATCGGGTCGATCCGGCGTCCGCCCGGACGATCCGACCCCGCCCCGCGCGCGTCAAGGCCCGGAAGCCCTGTCCGGGCACGTTCGTTGGGGCCCTGTGGACCCCCCGGTCGGGCTCGCGGGCAGTTGTCCTGCAGGCGCCGGGCCGTCGACGCTTCGCCCTGACCGCGCCCCATCCTCACCAGGACGGCGATCCGGCGCCATCGGTCGGGCGGGAGGGATTCGGATGCTCGATGGTCGTGTCACGGTCGGGTTCCCGCGCATGCACAAGGAGCCGAGCGAGCGGCGGGACTTCCTGCCTCCGCTGATCGGCCTGCTGGCGGCGAACGGGGCGGAGGTCTTCCTCGAGACCGGGATCGGCTCCGGGATGGGCTACAGCGACACGGACTACACCGTTGTCTCGCCCCACGTGCACATCACGGACGAGGAGGAGTGCTACCGCCAGGACATCGTCCTGGTCCTGCGGGCGCCCGAGGGGAAGTACGAGTGGCTGCGCCGCGGCGCCGTGCTCGTGTCGATGCTCCACTTCTCCACCCGGCCCGGTCGGGTCGCCATGCTGCGCGATCTGGGCATCGACGCCGTCAGCCTCGACCTGATCACGACCGATACCGGGCGCCGGCTGGTCGAGAACCTGCGCAGCGTCGCCTGGAACGGCGTGGCGTCCGCGTTCGCGGCCCTCGAGCGGTCGTGGCCGAACCTGCGCAACCCGCACCGCTCGACGGTCAAGGTCACCATCCTCGGCGCGGGACGCGTGGGCCGCCATGCCGTCGAATTCGCGACGAAGTACGGCGACGATGCGCGCAACGAGGCCTTCGGGCGGATCGGGCTCCCGGGGGTCGAGGTCGTCACGGCCGGGCGGAACCTCACGGGCGACGCCGGCTACCTGCGCGGCCGCCTCGCCATGACGGACGTCCTCGTCGACGCGATGGCGCGCCGCGACCCATCGGTGCCCGTGGTGCCGAACGCCTGGATCGCGGTCCTGCCCGATCACGCGGTGATCTGCGACCTGGCGGTGGACCCGTACCTGCTCGATGCGTCGCCGAGGATCGTGCGCGGCATCGAGGGCATCCCGCAGGGGAACCTGGACCAGTGGGAGTTCGCCCCCGACGATCCCGCGTGGGACGGGTTGCCGGACGGCATCCCGACGGACGAGCGCCGCACCGTCGTCTCCTGCTACTCGTGGCCGGGGGTGCGGCCGGAGCCGTGCATGCACGTGTACGGGTCCCAGCTGGCGCCCCTGCTCGAGCTCCTGGTCTCGGCCGGCGGCATGGCGGCCGTGCGGCCCGACGGGACGTACTTCGAGCAGGCGCTCGCGCGCGGGAGCCTCCGCCCCTGGCGGGAGCGGCCGGGGTCCGCGGCACCGGCCCCGGGGGCGGAGATCGCCGGCGCCGGCGACTGATCCCGCCCACAATCGCCAGATGAGGGATCCTGCCCAGGCGGCCGCCCCACGCCGGCTGACTGTGACCGCGGTGGTTCCGGCGTGGAACGAGGCTGCACGAATCGGCGCCACCGTGGCCGAGCTCCAGCGGTACGTGGACGAGGTGGTCGTCGTGGACGACGCCAGCGACGACGGGACCGGTGGGGTTGCGGAGGCGGCCGGCGCCATCGTGGTCCGCAACGACGCGCGACCCGGGTACGTGGGCAGTGTCCGGCGGGGGTTCGCGGCGGCGTCGAGCGACATCGTCGTGACCGTCGACGCCGACGGCGAGATGCCGGTCGAGCGGATCGCGGAGCTTGTCGCCCCGATCGCAGCGGGCAGCGCCGACATGGTCCAGGGCCACCGCAGCCACGTCCCGCGTCTCCGAACGCCTGGTCACGGCCTAGCCGGCCTGGGCGCCCGGGTCGGCGTCCGGCCACCCGGTCGCGGGCACTTCGCGGGGCGGTGGGCGGCGCGGCCTCAGACGAGCCCGAGCGCCTCGCGGATCGCGGACGGGACCGCCGTGAAGTCGGGGGCCGTGGCCATCGCGCCGGCGTCCCGGAGCACCTCCGCCGACAGCGTGGACGTGATGCCCAGGACGCTGCACCCCGCCGCCCGGCCGGCGAGCACGCCGTTGCGGGCGTCCTCCACGACGAGGCACCGCTCCGCCGGCAGCCCGAGCCGCGCGATGGCCGCGAGGAACGTCTCGGGGTCCGGCTTCTTGCGCGTGATGTCCTCGGCGGAGACGACGACCTCGAAGGCCTGCTCGCCGATCCCGATGGCGTCGAGGTTCCCCTGGAGCTTCGGGCGGTCCGAGCCGGTCGCGAGCGCGAGGCGGAGGCCCGCCGCGCGCGCCTCGTCGAGGAACGCGTGGACGCCGGGGACGGGCTGCAGCGAGACCGCCACCATCGCCAGGTAGATCTCGTAGGTCAGCGGCTTGTCGATCGCGAGGTCCGCGCTGACGCCGTGGACCTCCGCCCCGCCGAGGATGAAGCGGTCGTCGCCCGCCCCGATGAACGGTGCGAAGTCGTCGCGGGTGACGGTGATCCCGTAGCGCCGCCGGAGCGCCTCGGCGGCAGCGGCCGCGATGAACGGCTCCGAATCGCACAGGACGCCGTCCATGTCGAACACGAGGGCATCGAACGCGCGGCTGCTCATGGCCTCGACCGTAGCACGCACGGGCGGACGCGAGGGCGTGCGGGCGAATCGCGGAACGCACCCGACGGACCGCCGCCGAACCTGCCACCATGCGCACCCCGGTCCCAGGACAGCAGGAGGCGATCATGGATTCGGTGCTCATCGACCAGCTGCGAGCGGTGGCGGCCGCGGTGATCGCCGGCGGCGCGATCGGTGGCAACGGCCACGGCAACGTGAGCATCCGGATCCCCCGCACGGACGAGATGGCCTATACGTCCGCCTCGTCGCTCAAGGGCCTCACCGTGGAGGGCATCGCGCGCGTCCGGCTGGACGGCACGCTCATCGAGGGCAGCCTGCCGCCGATCCAGGGCGCCGTGGTGGCGATGCACACGGCGATGTACGCGGACAACCCCGATGTCGGCTGCGTCCTGCACACGCACGCGCCCTACGCGACGGCTTTCGCGGTCGCGGGCCGGCCCATCGGCTGCTGGATCGAGGCGATGGCGATGTTCGGCCTCGCGGACGGCGTGCCGGTGGCGGCCTACGGGCCGCGCGGCTCCGACCAGGCGGTCGCGAACATCCGGGCCGCGATCCGGCCCGGGGTGCCGGCGGTCCTGCTCGCCAACCACGGGATCCTCGTCTTTCACCGGACGCCCGAGCTGGCCGTGCTCGCGAACGGCGTCGTGGAGGAGTGCGCGCAGGCGGCGATCAACGCGGGCGCCATTGGCGGACCGGTGGCGATCCCGGAGCCGCTGCGCGCCGCGGCGCTCCAGCGCGCGATGGCGTTCGAGGCAGGCGGCACGAAGACCGTCTGAGGGACCGCAATCTTCGCGGGCGGGCGTCAGGCCCCCAGCGCCTCCGCGAGCGCGGCGCGGAGCACCAGCAGGTCGGCCGGCCGCCCGGTCCAGACCTCGAACCCGATGGCGGCCTGGTGGACCAGCATCTCGTTGCCATGGACCGCGACGAGCCCCCGTTCCGCGGCCTCGACGAGCAGGCCGGTCGGGCGCGGTGCGATGACCACGTCCGCGACCATGGTCCCAGGCCGCAGGGCCGCCATGCTCACGGCGGGCCGCTCGTCCGGGTCCAGCATCCCGACCGAGGTCGCGTTGACCAGGATGTCGATCGAGTCGGGTGCCACCCACGTCCCGGACCACGGCTCGAGCCGGACCGCCGAGCGGCCCAGCTCCTGGACCGCCCCGACCAGCGACCGACCCGGCGCCTCGGAGCGCGAGACGACGACCAGCTCGGCCGCTCCCGCGAAGGCGAGCTCCACCGCGGCCGCCCGAGCGGCTCCGCCGGCGCCAAGGACGGCAACGGTCGCGCCCTCGATGGTTCCCTCGCCCGCGATGGCGCGCGCGAGGCCCCGCCCGTCGGTGTTGTCGCCGACCAGGGCGTCGCCGTCGCGCAAGACGCAGTTCACGGCCCCGATCGCCGCCGCGGCGGGCGTGAGCCGGTCCGCGAGGGCTGCCGCCTCGAGCTTGAACGGCTTGGTCACGTTGAGCCCGGCGAAGCCCAGCGTCCGCGCAGCGGCCCAGGCCGCCGCGAACCCGTCGCGCGGGATCGCCATCGAGACGTAGGACCACGGGAGCCCGGCCGCGGCGAAGGCGGCCTCGAGCATCTCCGCCGTGGGGTTCCCGTCGACGATCTCGCCGAGCAGGCCGAAGTACCGCCGGTCGTGCAGCCGCATGGCCGCAAGCATAGCCACGGTCGTTGCTGGCCGTGGGACCGCGCTTGACGCCGGATCGGACGCGCCGTATGGTGCGATCGTTCATCCAAACGATTGAACCAGCGCGTCTCGGCGAGAGGAACGGCCCAGGCCCATGGCAGCGCACACCACGGAGGCGGGCGTGGCTCCCGCGGACCTGCTCGACGCCTACCGCACGATGCTGCGGATCCGCCTCGCCGAGGAGACCATCCTCCGCCTGCGGCTCGCCGGCACCGTCGTCGGCTCGGTCCACCTCGAGATCGGCCAGGAGGCCATCGCCACCGGGGTCGTGGGCGCCCGGGACGGCGTCTCGGATCCCGTGTTCTCCACCTACCGCGGCCACGGCTGGGCCCTCGCCTGCGGCGTGACGGTCAAGGCGCTCTTCGCCGAGGTGGCCGGCCGTGTCGGCGGACCCAACGACGGGCGCGGCGGCTCCGCGTACTTCTCGGCGCCGGACGTCGGCTTCCTGGGCGAGAACTCCATCGTCGGTGGGGGCGTGCCGATCGCCGTGGGCGCCGCCCTGGCCGGCCGCTTCGACGGCTCCAACCGCGTCGCGATCAGCGTCTTCGGCGACGGGGCGACGAACCAGGGCGGGGTTACGGAATCGCTCAACCTCGCGGCCGCGATGCGCCTGCCGGTGCTGTTCGTGTGCGAGAACAACCGGTACTCCGAGCTCACGAAGATCATCGACATGGTCGGCAACCCGGACCTCGCCGCGCGGGCCGCGGCATACGGGATGCCGGGCCTCCACGTCGACGGCAACGACGTCCTCGCGGTGCGCGCCGTCGCGCGCGAGGCGATCGAGCGAGCGCGAGCGGGCGGCGGCCCAACCTTCATCGAGGCGCACACCCAGCGCCTGACCGGCCACTACATCGGCGACGCCGAGACCTACCGCGAGCCGGGCGAGCTCGATGCCGCCCGCGCCGACGAGCCGCTGGAGCGGATCCGCCGGAGCCTCGCGGAGCTCGGCTGGGACGAGGCCGCGATCGCCGACCTCGAGGCGCCGGTCCGCGCCGAGGTCGAGACCGCCGAGCGCGAGGTCCTCGAGCTGCCGTTCGTCGACCCGTCCACCGTCCGGGAGCACCTCTATGGTTGAGATCGCGCCGTCGGCGACGACCCTCACCTACGCCAGGGCGCTCAACGCCGCACTCGAGCGGGCGCTGGCCGAGATGCCGGAGACGCTCCTCTACGGCGAGGACATCGCCGGGCCCGGCGGCGTCTTCGGCGTCACGATGGGCCTGCGCGACCGCTTCGGCGAGCGCGTCTTCGACACGCCGATCAGCGAGACCGCCATGCTCGGCGCCGCCGTCGGGGCCGCGATGATGGGTCGCCGCCCGATCGTCGAGATCATGTGGGTCGACTTCAGCCTCGTGGCCTTCGACCAGATCGTGAACCAGGCGGCCAACGTCCGCTACGTCTCCGGCGGCCGGCTCAAGGCTCCCCTCACGGTTCGCACCCAGCAGGGCATCCTGCCGGGCTCCTGCGCGCAGCACAGCCAGAGCCTCGAGGCGTTCTTCGCCCACGTGCCTGGCCTGCGCGTCGCGATGCCCGCGGACCCGGG
>JANNHX010000552.1:0-2009 GCA_031404615.1 Chloroflexota bacterium | reverse complement strand
CGCGGCGCGCGCGCTGGATCCACGGCACGCCGGACGAGGCGCGCGCGACCGTCGCCAGGTACGCCGAGATCGGGGTCCAGCGCCTGGTGCTGCAGGACTTCGTGCCGCTGGATCTCGAGATGATCGACCTGGCGGCGGAGGCGCTGTTCGACTGACGCGTCGGACATGCGACGAGGCCTCCGTGGGGATCTGTCATGCCCACATGCCGACACCTCCACACTCACGGCCTGGGCCTCGGCCATCGTCGGGCGATCGTCGCGGCGCAGGGCAGCGAGCCAGTACGCGTACCAACCACAGCGAGCATTGGCCTCGACCATGCTCAGGCCGCTCCCGACGCCGTAGACGATCCCCACGCCGTCCTCCGTCGTGTCCGACACGCGGAGGTCCGGGTAGACGAAGCCGGGCGGGACCGGCGCCTCCGCCATCGCAGTCTCTACTTCCAAGTTGATCTCGGCGGCGTTCCGCTGGTCATCGGCCAGCGACCCAAGCTCCAGGCGGATGACTGGCAGGTCCGCCGCTTCGTCGGGCGAGGCGCCGCGCGACCGCACATACCGATAGACGGCGTCGACATGGCGCTTTCTACAGCGGAGCGAAGGCCGCGGGATCGGCGGCGGCGGAGCGCGCCTGCGCGTCATCGTCGAGCATGATGATCGAGCCTGCGCGGGCGGCCAGCGGGGCCCACGGTTCGGTCGGCTCTGCCGCCGGGCGGTGGTCATCAGGCCAGGCGCAGGTCGCTCACGTCCTCGAAGTCTCGCCGGTTCCGAGTGACAAGGGTCAGGCCGTGCTCAAGGGCCGTCGCGGCGATCAGGGCGTCAGGAAGTCGCAACCCGTGGGTCCGTCGGATCCGCCCGGCGCGCTCCGCGACGATCGCATCGACCGCGTGTTCGATGAACGGCGCCAGGAGGCGGACCACGGACGCCTCCTCCGTGGCACGGCCGGCGAACAGCTCTGCCCGGGTGATGACCGAGACATGGACCGTCGCAGCCGCCTCGAACCGACGGGCGCCGCGCAGGTGGTCGACCAACACGTCCGTATCGACCAACAGCTCTTCGATGCGCTGCCGGTCAGGCACGGTTCCACTCATCCCGAGGCGGGACTTCGAGCTCCGGGAGCGACCCAAAGGTTTCCGCCAGGGCGCTGTCGGTATCAACGGGTTCAGCGACGAGGTACTCGTCGAGCGCCTCACGAACGATGTGCGCGAGTGTGGTCCCGTCGCGTCGGGTGCGTGCGTCGATCCTCCGCCGCTGGTCCGCGGTGAGGTAGACCTGGGTCCTGGTCGCGCCATGCATCATATACATCATAGTATACAGCATGAGTCGTCCCGTCAACGACATCGTCGCGACGTCGTAGGCTTCATCGAGGGCCGGCAGCTCGTCGCCGTCGAAGCGCTCGTCCAGTCGTCGCCGTTCCATGGTCCACGGACCGGGCGTACATGTTGCGCGCAGGATTTGGTTGCCGCGCGATGCGGTCGTCATGTTCGACCAGAGCGCCGACGTTCCGGTGATGCTGGTCTTCACTCGAGATGGCCGAAGCCCTACCGTGGTCGCGGGCCTCTGCGACTACTACACCGACGCCTCGGTCAGCCCGCTCAGCCGTCAGGCCCAGGTCCGCGCGGCAGCCGCCCGATCGAGCGTCCGGGCCAGTATCGAAACCAGGCCCGACCGACCAGCGTCTCCACCGGCACCGGTCCGTAGCGTCGCGAGTCCACCGCCGGTCCGAACCCCGCCGCCTCGAGCGCCGCGTCGGTGGCGTCGGAGAGGAGCCACGCCTCGTCGTCGCCCATCTGGAGGTGCCCGCCGCCGAACGGGATCCAGTCACCGGGCCGCGCCGCGACCCGCTTGATCGCCAGCACGTCTGAGCCAGGCTCTCGGAACACCACCACGGATCCGCGCCGGGGCCAGCGGGCGGTGGTCGGATCCACCAGGAGCCAGTCGCCAGGATCGATCGAGGGCCGCATGGAGCCGTCGGCGACCGCGACACGCCAGGGACCGGCCAGACGAGCCCCGAGC
>JANNHX010000551.1:0-4340 GCA_031404615.1 Chloroflexota bacterium | reverse complement strand
GAAGGTGATCATCACGGGCATGACCCGCGACGGGACCTTTCTGGTCGAGGGCGGCAGGGTCGTAGGCCCGGTGCGCAACCTGCGCTTCACGATGAGCTACCTGGATGCGCTGGCGAACGTCGAGGCGGTGAGCGCCGAGCGCCGCTGCATCCGCGGCTTCATGGGTGCGAGCGTTGTGCCGGCGCTCCGGCTCTCCTCGTTCTCGTTCACCGGCGCGACGGCCGCCGAGTAGGCGCAGGAGGCGACGATGGGCATCAGCGACCGGACGGCGGCGGACCTGACCCTGTATGCGGAGCCCGATGGCTCGGTGTCGGTGGACACGGGATCGCGGTTCGTGGCCGTCGGCGGGGATGACCTCGAGCGAATCCTGGACCGCCTCGCCGCGGACGGCGGGACGCTGCGACTCCTGGGCGGCACGGGCCGCGCGGACGACGGCGACGAGGCGCCGGAGCTCGAGAGCGACCCCGGGATGGGCGCGGCCTCGTACGTGCTGGGACTGGCGCACGCGCGCGGCCTGACCGTCATCCGCGAGACCTAGCGGGAGCGCCATCCCGGACGCGCCCGGAGCGCCATCCCGGACGCGCCGGTGGGCGACTCGGCCCGAGCCCCGTCAGGGCTCCGCCCGGTAAGCGCGCCCGTACTTGCGGCCCTGGTCGGTCGACGCGAACGGCGGCTCCGTGACCAACGAGCGGAATGCGTCCATCCCGTCCGCGGCGCGCTCTGCGTCCACGCTGGTGATCATGATCCAGTACTCCGCAGCCGACGCCGAGAACAGCGTCTCGGGTGTCGTGCTAGCCGGCTTTACGGTCGCGCAACCGGAGTACCACGCGACGATGGGATACATCGTCGTCACCACGACGCAGGGACGCTCGGTTGCTGCCGCGATGGCCTCGGAGGGTTGTCTCAACCAGCGCCCGGTGGGGGCCCCGCGCGTTTCGGCGCGAACGGTCAGGCCAATGGTGAGCGCGGCAACTGCGATCACGAGCACGGCCGCGACAGTCGGTAGCGCCCGTCGCGCCCCCTGCGCGACGGGGACGGTTGCGAGCAGCCAGTCGAAGAGCAGGTCGATGGCCTTGGCGCCCAGCAACACCACGAGGATGGTGCTGAAGACCACGTAACGCGCCTCGGCATGGGAGACGGAGATCGTGCTCATCGCAGCAGCGGCGGCCGGGATCGCCAACCAGGCGACACGCCGGCCGAGAGGACCGGCCGAGCGGCGAACCATGCTCCGGATGGCCACGGCGATCGTCAGCAGGACCCCGGCGATGACGAAGACCACCGCGAACCGTCCAGCCAGCTCGCTGGGCAGCCACCGCAGGTACGTCGCGGCGGCCTCGCCGGGGTTGGACGTGTTGACCTGCGCGGCAGCCATGGTGAGGATGCCCCATGGACGTCCCGTGGCCGTCATCGCCTCTGCGATGTGCGGCGACACGAGCACCAGGGTCAGGATCGCGACGGCGGCCACCAGGCCGCGCCGGTGCCACAGCACCTTCGGCCACAGGATGGCAGCCCCTAACGCGATCGCGAGCAGCCCCGCCATGATGCCGTATCGCAGGTAGAAGGCCGCGGCAGCGAGCGGGGCGACCAGCAGCAATGCGCGCCCAGGCTCTGGGCGTACCTCGAACTCGTGCCACAGCAGGGCCATGATCAGGAGCAGTGTGCCCGCCGAGGCGAGATCGTTGTGGAACAGCGGGAGCTGGTCCAGGACGACCCGAGCCGACAGCGTGGCGATCACGCCGAGCATCGCCACGCGGGCACCGAAGACCACCCGGCCGAGGAGCCATGAGGCGAGCAGCGCGGCTAGGCCAAGTCCCACGGCGACGGCCCTGAGCGCGGCGTCGCTGAACCCGGTGATGATGGCGATCGTGCCCAGCACCGGCAGGCCGGGCGGCCGGTAGACCATGACGCCGGAGACCGGGCTGTCCGTGACCATGCCGCGCGCAGCGACCGCATAGACCGATTCGTCCCAGCTCAGGGCGTTGCCGTGGCCGAGGACCAGCCCGGCACCCACGACGGCGACGAGCAGCACACCCACGAGGACCGCCATCTCCACGCGACGAATGGCCACGGACACCCCTTCCAAGCGGACGCGCAGCCAGATGCTACTCGCTGCAGGTCGCCTTGCGCGGCGCGGACCTCGACCGCATCCGGCGGCCCGGCGGCCCGGCGGCCCGGCGGCCGACGCCGATAGCCCGCGGAGCGCCGGCGCGTAACGGCGCCGTAGCGGCCGTCCTCCATCTTGCGGTCATGAAGCGCCGGATCGCCGCCCTCATCGCCGCCGTCGTGGCCCTGGCCGCCTGCGCTGCAGGCGTGCCGCCCGCCCAGCCCACGGCACCCGCATCCGCCGCCCAGACAACCGGCCGCTGGTTCCCAGAGTGGAAGGAGCTGTTCCCCACCTTCTGGCCCAAGGGTGCCACGTTCTACGCGCCCCTGGCCGGTATCACGCCAGGCGAGGTGGCGCTCCTGGAGATCACCCCTGTCCCCGGGTCCCCGGTGAAGATGTCCACCGGGGTCATGGTGATCTACGCTGACCGCGAGTCGTTCACCTTCATGACACCGGAAGGACACGCGCTGTCCGCATGGATCACCTTCTCCGCGTACCGCGACGGCGACGAGACGGTCGTGCAGGCACAGGCGCTCGAGCGCACCAGCGATCCCTTCATCGAGCTGACCTACATCCTTGGCGCGAACCGCTCGAACGACCGCTTCTGGGAGCAGACGCTCGCGAACCTGGGCCGCTCCCTCGGCGTTGCCGAGCCGGTCGTCGAAACGACGAAGGTGTGCGTGGACCGGCGCCGGCAGTGGAGGTATGCGCGCAACCTCACCCACTCGCCCGCGGTCAACATGGCCGTGTCCACCGTGACGGCACCGGCGCGCTGGATCCGGCGCCGGCGGTCCTCGAGCTGAGGCCGCCCGCCCTCCGCGCGGGGGGATGCCGGTGACCGGCCCACAGCTCGACGCGATCGTGGTCGGGGCGGGTCCCAACGGGCTCGCCGCTGCGATCGATCTCGCCCGTGCCGGCCGGTCCGTGCGCGTGTATGAAGCGGCCGACACCGTCGGAGGCGGGACGCGATCCGCCGAGCTCACGCTCCCCGGGTTCGTCCACGACGTCTGCGCGTCGGTCCACCCATTGAGCCTCGCGTCGCCGTTCACGCGGTCGATCGACCTGGCGCGCCACGGGCTCGAGTGGGTGCAGCCGCAGGCGCCGGTCGCGCACGCGCTGGCGCCGGGCCGGAGCGTCGTGCTGGAGCGGGACCTCCCGGAAGTCGACGACGCGCTGGGGCGCGACGCCGATGCCTGGCGGCGCCTGTTCGGGCCGTACGTCCGCGAGTGGGAGCGGCTGGTGCCCGCGATCCTGGCGCCGATCGTCCGCCCGCCGCGCCACCCGCTGCTCTTGGCCAGGTTCGGGCTGCCGGCGCTCCTGTCCGCAACGTCGCTCGCACGCCTGGCCTTCCGTGAGCCGGAGGCCAGGGCGCTGTTCGCCGGCCTGACGGCCCATTCGATGCTCCGGCTGGGGCAGCCGCTGAGCGCGTCCTTCGGGCTGGTCCTGGGACTCCTCGCCCACGCGGTCGGGTGGCCGATGGCGCGCGGTGGGAGCGGCGCAATCGCGGCCGCGCTCGAGGCGGAGGCCCGGTCCCTCGGCGTGGAGCTCGTCACGGGCCAGCGCGTGGACGCCATCGCGGACTTGCCCCCGGCGCGTGCGTACCTGCTGGACGTGACCCCGCGCCAGGTGCTGGCGATGGCCGGGGACCGGCTGCCCGCGGGCTACTGCCGCCGGCTCGAGGGGTTCCGCTACGGACCGGGAGTGTTCAAGGTCGACTGGGCCCTCGACGGGCCCATCCCCTGGCAGGACCCGTCGACGGCGCGCGCCGGCACCGTCCACCTCGGCGGCACGTACCGGGAGATCGCCGCGTCCGAGGATGCCGTCGGGCGCGGCCGCCACTCGGCAATGCCGTACGTCCTCCTCGTCCAGCCGACGATCGCCGATCCGTCGCGGGCACCCGCGGGCAAGCACGTCGCCTGGGCCTACTGCCACGTCCCGAACGGCTCGACCGAGGACATGACGACGGCCATCGAGGCCCAGGTGGAGCGATTCGCGCCCGGCTTCCACGACCTGGTCCTCGCCCGGGCGACCAAGGACCCGGCGGCGATGGAAGCCTGGGACGCGAACTACGTCGGCGGGGACATCAACGGCGGCATCGGCGACTGGCGCCAGCTGCTGTTCCGGCCGGTGGTCCGCTGGAACCCATACACGACGCCGGATCGGTCGATCTTCCTGTGCTCGTCGTCCACGCCGCCCGGCGGCGGCGTCCACGGGATGAGCGGCCGGCACGCGGCCC
>JANNHX010000550.1:0-3764 GCA_031404615.1 Chloroflexota bacterium | reverse complement strand
CGTCGTCCGGCGCCGGGCGTTCCCAGCCCTCGACCTGCGCCTCCCAGTCCGGCGGGAACGAGTCGTCCGGGTCCGCGCAGAGGTCATCGACGATGGTGGTCGCGAAGCGCTCCAGGCCGACCTCGCGCGGGTCGGGGGCATCGCGGCCGCTGCCGAGAAGGAGGCGCGAGGCTCCGGAGGCCTTGATGATGTTCGCGATCGCGTCCGCGCTCATCCGTGAGTCCAGCGGGACGTACACGAGCCGCGCGATCATCGACCCGAAGTACGCCGCCGGCAGGGCGGGCGTCGACGGCGACCAGGTCAGGACGCGGTCGCCCGGTTGCAGCCCCAGGGCGCGCAGGCGCCACGCCGCGAGCCGGCTCCGACGCCGGAGCTCCGTGTAGCTCCAGTGGAAGGTCGTGCCGTCGTCACGGCGGAGGCCGAGCGCGTTGCGGTCCCCGTACCGCGCGGCGCTCCCCTCGAGGAGATCAAGCAGGGTCTCCATAGCCCGTGGATCGTACCGGCCGCGACCATCCGGAGGGAAGTGCCGCCGCCCGCGTCCATGCCCAACCTGGTTGCGGCGGGGACGCGATTCGTTCATCAACACGGCGTGAACGTCGCCGAAACACCCCGTTGACCAGCGCGCCCGACTGTCGGGGCGTCAGCGATACACCAGGGAGGTCTTCTCGATCGTGCGTCCCACCACTTCGAACCGTGTCGTCCGCATCGGCGCCTGCGCATGCTTCGCGGCGCTCGTGGCCGTCACCCCGGCCCTCGCCTCGGGTCCGATCTCTACTGGCCCCAGCTCGAGCCAGTCGCCCTACGTCGTCCCGGCCGCTCCCGGCGTCCAGACGCGGTCGATCATCACGGTTGGCGACGCGGTCGACGGCTACCGGCTCGTCGGCATCCCCGACGGCCTCGGTGTCATCCGCGGCGAGGACGACGAGTTCCGCCTCCTGGCCAACCACGAGCTCGGGACCTCGGTCGGGATCGGGCGCGCGCACGGCGGCACGGGTGGCGCGTTCGTCTCGCAGTGGTCGATCGACGGCGAGGACCTCTCGGTCGGTGCCGGCTCCGACCTGACCCGAACCGTCTGGTTCTGGAACCCGACGACGGGAGCGTACGAGACCCGCACCGGCTCCGCGGCAAACCTGGCGCGCCTCTGCTCGGCCGATCTGCCGGGCAAGTCCGCGTTCTGGGATCCGCGCAGCCGCACCGGGTTCAACGGGCGCCTGTTCATGAGCGGCGAGGAGAACGGCGACGAAGGCCGCGCCTTCGCCCACGTGGCCACGGGCGCGAGCAAGGGCACGAGCTACGAGCTCCCGGCCCTCGGCAACCTCTCCTTCGAGAACGTGGTCGCCTCGCCGGCCACGGGCCGCAAGACGGTGGTCATCGGGCTCGACGACTCGACGCCCGGCCAGGTCTACGTCTACGTCGGCACCAAGCAGCGGACCGGCTCGCCGATCGAGCGCGCCGGCCTCACCGGCGGCTCGCTCTACGGCGTCGCCGTCCCGTCGGCGCCCACCGTCGCGAAGACCGTCGATGGCGTCGCGGTCCAGGCCTCGGTCGAGGACCGGACGGCCGGCGTCGGCGGCGCCAAGGTCCCGTTCGCGCTCCACGGCCTCGGCGACGTGTCCGCGTGGACCGGCGCCAGGCTCCAGGCCGAGTCGGTCACGTCGGGCGTCACGGAGTTCCTCCGCCCCGAGGACGGCACCTGGGACCCGCGCAACCCCGACGACTTCTACTTCGTGACGACGGACCGCTTCGACACCGTCCAGACCCCGTCGACCGGCGGCGTCGCGAACACCCCGGCCAACCAGGTGGGCAACTCGCGCATCTGGAGGCTCCGCTTCGCGGATGTGAAGCACCCGGAGCTCGGGGGCACCGTCACGCAGCTGCTCGACGGGACCGAGGGTCCCCAGATGATGGACAACCTCACCGTGGACCGCGCCGGCAACATCCTCATCCAGGAGGACCCCGGCAACCAGGCGTACCTCGCCAGGATCTGGAGCTACGCCATCAAGGCCGACACCGTCACCGCAATCGCCGTCCACGATCCCGCCCGCTTCACCCCCGGCGCCGCCGGCTTCCTGACCCAGGATGAGGAGTCGTCCGGGATCATCGACGCCTCGCGGGTCCTGGGCCCGGGCTGGTTCATCGCCACCGTCCAGGCGCACTACCCGATCGCCGGGGAGCTCGTCGAGGGTGGCCAGCTGTTCGCCCTCTACAACCCGGCGTCCGACCCGCAGCGGGACGGCCACCAGGGCCACTGACCCTCACCCGCGCATCCCGCGCCGGGTTCTCTCCTCTCCCGGCGCCATCGCTCCCACGGACCGGGGCGGCCAACGCGGTCGTCCCGGTCTCCTCGCTCCTACGGGTTGAGGTTCACGCCCTTGTCGAGCGTGATCGTGAGCGTCACGTTGCCGCCGGACGGGACCACGACGTGACCGGTGCCGACGGGGGTCCATGCGTCGCCGGCGCGGGCCTGGATCGCGATCGTCCAGCCGCCGGGCGCGCAGGGGATCGAGAGGACGCCATCCGGCGGGACGACGATCCCCGTCATGTTGCCGCAGTCGCGGCCGTCCGGCCGGTCCGGGCTCCAGGTCACGTCGAGGCCGTTCAAGCCTGGCGCCTTTCCGTCCGCCGTCACGATCGCCAGGTTGACCGTGCCGCGCTCCTCGAGCTGGATCCCCGTCCCGTCCGAGGTGACGCGCAGCATGTCCGGCGGGACGCCGAAGTGGGCGGAGATCAGCGCCGGCGCCTGGGGGTTGGCGCTCGAGATCTGCAGCTCCACCCGGTTGTCCATGATGAAGGCGCCTCCGGACATCGGCGTGGCGTCGATCGTCGCGTACCAGTCGCGATCCGCGAACAGGCGCTCCGTCAGGGCGTTGAGCTCCCGCTCCGTGTACCGGACGAGGCGCACCTCCAGCGGGCCGGCGGTCCGCAGGCTGGCGAGGATTGCGAGCCGGTGGAGGTCGGCGTTCCGCGTCCACGCCGCCACGACGGTGTGTCCCTGCTGGTCGATCCAGACCCCGCCGAACTCGTCCTGGTGCTTGGCGCCGTACTCGGTGATGGCGAGAGCGAGGGTCTCGAAGTCGGTCTGCCGCTGCTCGAACTCGGCCTCCTCCTCGGGGAGCATCAGGAAGTCCAGCAGCTGCATGCGTGCCCTCGGGTCCGCGGCGACCTGGCGGACCCACGCCTCGTCCGACCGCAGCCCGAACTGCTGCCGCTGGCTGATGGCGTAGGCGATGGCCGCCTCGTCGAGCGCCGGCTCGGGGCTCCCGGCTCCGCCCGGCGCGGCGCTGGTCACGGCGGGTGGGGCGGCGCGCGACGGCAGGGACGTCGATGAGGGCGACGGTGACGGGCTCGACCCGCAGGCCGCGACCATGACCGCCGCGACGACCAGACCCACCCACGGGCGCGCGATCTTCCTGTTCACCGGTCTCTACCCCCACACGGCGACCCGACGGCGCCATCATGGACCGCGTCGTGTTGGAGCGGAAGTGCCCGGTCGCCCGAACCGGCACGTTTGACCCCCCCACGGAGCACGCGTACACTCCGGCGGCCTGCCGGCAGGCTTGGCGTGCCCTGTGCGCGTCTGCCTCCGGGACGCCCCCTGCGCCGTCGGGCATCGCGCGCGGAGGGCGGGTACGAGAGTCCTGCCCGAGGAGGTGAACCGGGTTTGGCCGAAGTCCGAGTGGGTGAGAACGAGACGTTCGAGAGCGCTCTCCGTCGCTTCAACAAGAAGATCCAGCAGAGCGGGATCCTCGCGGAAGCTCGCCGTC
>JANNHX010000549.1:0-8578 GCA_031404615.1 Chloroflexota bacterium | reverse complement strand
GACGGCGAGGATCGCGCCAGCGCCCAGCAGTGCGTACGGGACGAGCTTGAGGGGCCCGCGCCAGGCCTCGAGGCGGTTCGCCCGGGCGAGGACCGGGGTGATGAGCGCGGCCAGGACCGCGACGACGAAGCCGGCGATGGCGAGGCCGACGATGAGCCCGCCGGAGACGGTCAGCGCGTTGGCGAAGGGCGTCATGGGTGGCGGTGGAGCTCAGCCCGCCCCGAAGATCTTCGCAAGCTCGTACGGGACGGACGTCTCGAGCTGGTCGTAGCGGCAGTCGGGCGGCGCCTTGTCCGGGCGCCAGCGCTTGAACGTCGTCGCGTGGCGGAAGCGGTCGCCCTGGAGGTGGTCGTAGCCGACCTCGGCCACGCGCTCGCAGCGCAGCGGCTCCCAGCTGAGGTCCTTGCCGCGGTTCCAGCGCGAGCCGGCACCGGGGAGCCGCTGGCCGGAGCCGTCGGAGCCGTAGCTGGCCCACTCGGCCCACGCGGCCCAGGGATGGCCGTCGATGGCGTTCTCGCGCAGCGGTGCGAGCTCCGCGACGAGCGCCTCGCGATTCTCCCACGTGAACGACGAGGTGATGCCGAGGTGGTGGAGCCTGCCCTCGTCGTCGAACAGCCCCAACAGCAGGCTGCCGATGTGGGTGCCCGGCCCGTTCTTGTGCCAGCGGAAGCCCGCGACCACGCAGTCCGCGGTCCGGCCATGCTTGATCTTGAGCATCGCCCGCTTGCCCGGCAGGTACGCGCCATCGAGACGCTTCGCGACGACGCCGTCCAGCCCGGCGCCCTCGAACCGGTCGAACCAGTCCGCCGCCAGCGCGCGGTCCAGCGTCGCCGGCGTGAGGTGGATCGGCGGGGTGACGCCGCCCAGGACCTCCACCAGGCGGGCGCGGCGCTCGCCCTGGGGAACGGCGCGCAGGTCCTCGTCGCCCAGCGCGAGCAGGTCCCAGGCCACGAACGAGGCCGGCGTCTCGGCGGCCAGCATCGCGACGCGCGAGGCCGCCGGGTGGATGCGCAGCAGCAGTGCCTCGAAATCCAGCGTGCCGTCGCGCGCGATCACGACCTCGCCGTCGAGGACGCAGCGCTCCGGCAGCTGGGCGAGGAACGGGGCGGCGAGCTCCGGGAAGTAGCGGTCCAGCGGCTTGAGGTCCCGGCTCTGGGTGTAGACCTCGTCGCCGTCGCGGAAGACCAGGGCGCGGAACCCGTCCCACTTGGGCTCGAAGAGCCAGCCGTCACCCTCGGGGAGGGACTCGGAGGCCTTGGCCAGCATCGGCTCGACGGGGGGCTCGAAGGGGAGACGCATGGCGTGCACGATAGCGCGCCACGGAACCACCGGTCATCCGCTGCGGGATGTCCCGCAACCGCGCCTGGGGCTCGTGCGCGCACGATGCCGGTGCGCGGAACCCGAGGGGTGCGGGCCGCGTCCGCCCATCGCCGCGACCTGCGGCCCCGAGCACGCGAGTCGTGCCAACCCGAGCTTCGAAGGTGGGGAACGATGACCAGGAACGAACCGCGGGACCGGTGGGCCCGCCTGCTCATCCCGATCGCGGTGGTGGCCGTGGTGCTGGCGTCCTGTGGTGGCGCCGCCTCGGCACCGGAGATCCTCTCCACGGTCGGCAGCGCTGTCGACGAGAACGGCGGCGAGCCCCAGGCGGCCGCGGCCTCCGAGGCGCCGGCCTTCGCGCCCGAGGACAACGGTGGCCAGCCCTCGCAGGAGGGCACCGGCGGCGGCCCGTCCGTGCCGCGCGACGACCTCAAGATCGTCTACACGGGCTCGCTCGAGCTCGTCGTCGACGACCTCGGCGCGGCGCTCGCCAAGGCCAGGACCGCCGTCCTCGCCGCGGGCGGATACATCGGCGCGTCGCAGGAGTCCAACGACGGCGACCGGTCCGTCGCCACCATCACGTATCGCATCCCGGCGACCCGCTGGGGGGACTCGGTCGACGCGCTCCGTGCCCTCGCGACGAAGGTCGTGGGCGAGCAGACGCAGGCGACCGAGGTCGGCGGGCAGCTCGTGGACCTCGAGGCGCGCCTGCGCAACCTGCGGGCGAGCGAGGAGGTCCTCGTGGAGATCGCGAAGGGGACCGGCAAGGTCAGCGACCTGCTCGAGGTCCAGCAGCGCATCTCCGAGGTCCGCGGCGAGATCGAGCAGCTCGACGGCCAGCGACTCCAGCTCGAGGACCAGGTGGCCCTCGGGACGCTCGTGGTCACGTTCGGGACCCAGGTCGTGCAGGTCCAGGAGGCCGCGCAGGGCTGGGATCCCAAGACGGACGTCGACGGCGCGACCGCGACGCTGCTCTCCGCCGGCCAGGCCGTGGTCTCGGGGGCGATCTGGTTCGCGATCGTGTGGCTGCCGGTGATCCTCGTCCTGGTGGTCATCGTCCTGGTCGGGCGGTGGCTGTTCCGCCGGTTCGCACCGGCACCGAAGCCGGCCGGGCCGGTGGCGGGCTGGGGTGGGGGTGCCGGGCCCTCGGCGGGCTGACGGCCGACCGCGTTCCTACCGGGAGGCGGTGCCGCGCGCCGTCTCCCAGGCATCCAGCGCCGCCCGTGCCCGCTCGCGGGTGAGGTTCCAGGCGGGCCAGCCCTGGAGCGTCGGGTCCGTCGCGAGCTGCTCCCTGCGCCACTCGAGGGCAGGGGCCAGCGCCTCGCGGTCCGTCGCCCCGAGGCGGCTCCAGGCGGCGACGACCGGGACGACCGCCTCGTCGCCGAGTTCCACGAGGTACTCCGTGTCGAGGCCGGTCCGGCCGCCCTCCGGGACGAGCGCGGGGTCGATGGCCCGCTCCAGGTTCCGCTCGGTCACGAAGGCCTGCGGGCCGACGAGGTTCATGCTGCCGATCCCGACGAGGACGCCGATCCCGAGGACGTGCAGCGTCCACCGCGTGCGGCGCGTCAGCAGCAGCCCGGCCGCGACCGCGAGGGCGACGGCGAGCCATCCGATCGAGGCCAGGACGATGAAGCGCAGCTCGGTCCAGCCGTACATCGACTGGTAGAGGCGCAGGCGGACGAGCGCCGAGACGAGGACCACGGCCGTGAGCCCAAGCAGGACGAGCGCACCCCCGAGCTGCACCCGGGACCGCCGCGCGACCGAGAGGTCCAGCGTCACGACGAGCATCCCGGCGAGCAAGGCGACGAGCACCAGCTCGAAGAAGCCGCGCCGCGCGTACTCGGCATAGGTCATGCCCGCAAGCGCCCGGGTGTCGTTGCCGCCGAATAGGTACGCCAGCTGGAGCCCGACGAAGACGGCGAACAGGAGGTCGATGACGATGAGGATCGTGGCCGCCTCCGTCGTCCCGAGGCGGAGCCGCGGGCGCTCGGCGGGGCGGGACGCGGCGGCCCAGGCAGGGGATGCGGGCCAGACTGCGGCGACGGGGCCACCGGCGTAGCCACCGAACCCCGGCGTCGGGGGCGCGGGCGGTAGGCCGGGTGTCGGCGGGCCTGGCATCGGGACCGGCGCGGGGCCGGCAACGGGCGGGGCCTCGCCGGTCCGGGGCAACGCGCCGCCGTCATCTGGCCCGGCGGACGTTGTGGCCGGTGACGACCCCGCGACCGTGGGCACGAACGCCGGGAGCAGGCCGCCCGCGAGGCCCAGGAGCCCGGCGGCGCCCCAGGCCACGATCGTGATCACGATCGAGCGGCTCACGAGGTCACCCAGGTCGAGGTCGGGCTGCCAGGCCAGCAGGTCGGACGTGAGCCGCGCGAAGACGGCATCGGCCGAGGCGAACAGCACGACGAACACCGCCGCCACCGGCACCGCGATCACGAGGCCGCGCAGCACGGGGGCGGCGGGCCGCAGCCGGCCCTGGAGCCGCGTGAACCGCGACGGGACGTCCGTCTCGATCGGGACGGGGCGCGGAATCGTCAGCATGTTGAGCGCCCCGATCCCCACGGCCGCCACGGCGCCCACGGCGAGCTCCAGGACCTTCGGCACGAGGCCGCGCGTGATGCGCCCGCCCCCGAGGCAGCCGATCGTCCCGGCCGCCAGTGCCGCCGCGAGGAGCAGGTCGGTCGTGACGAGCCAGTCGTCGGCGCGGATCGACGCCATGGCGGCGAGCACGAGGGCCGTTGGGCCGAGCCAGGCGTCTGCCGGGTCCATGCGCCGGATCCCGTCGGGTCCCGCGACGAGCAGCGCGGCCGCGAGGAACGCGGCCATGACGATCGCGGCGTTGAGCCCGGCGGAGTTGCCGGGGACGAGGACGTCGAACAGGACCCCACCCGCGAGCGCGAGCAGCAGGACACGGCGGACGAGGAATGACACTTGTGCGGCGGCCTCCGAGCGGGACCGGTGGGCGCCGGCCGGGGTCGTGACGAAGGGCGGCGCACCGGTGTTGCGCGACCCGGTCAGCCGCCCGAACCCCCGAGGGGCCGTGTGGCGGAGGCACGAGGCGTCAGCCGGGCGGGCTCACCCGGGGGACGAGGCGCTAGACGGCCTCATACTTCACGTAGGCCGGCCGCCACATCGCCGCGTCGACCGCCGCCGGGATCGCCGCCGGCGGGAACCGCCGCCCGACGCCCAGCTGGCCGAGGTGCGCCACGACCGCGATCGCGATCTCGCGCGCCACCGACCGCAGGTCAGCGATCGGCGGGAAGAGCGCCCCGTTGTCGACGCCCTCGGGCGGCGCCATGTCGGCCAGGCGGCGCGCCGCGACCAGGAACACGGAGTCAGGAAGGATCCGTGCCTCGGAGACGATCGCCCCCAGGCCCAGGCCGGGGAAGACGTAGGCGTTGTTGGCCTGCGGGATCCTTTGCGTGCGGCCGCCGTACTCGACCGGCGCGAACGGGCTGCCCGTCGCCACGATCGCCCGCCCGCCGGTCCACTCCAGGATGTCCGCCGGGCGCGCCTCCGTGGCCGTCGTCGGGTTCGACATCGGCATGATGACCGGGCGCTCGCAGGCATCACCCATCGCGCGGATCGTCTCCTCGCCGAAGGCGCCGCCGATGCCCGTCGTCCCGAGCAGGACGTCCGGCCGGAGCGCCGCGACCACGTCGTGGAGGTCGTTCGGCCCGTCCGGGTCGAGGCCCAGCGCCGCGACGACCTCGCGCGGGAGCGCCGCGTCGGCCTTGTCCTCGTCGAGACCCGGACGTCCCCGGATGACCAGCCCGTGCGAGTCCAGCATCGCGATCGCGTTCCGGGCGTCGTCGGGGGAGATCCCCGCCTCGACCATCGCGACCCGCAGGAGGCGGGCGATGCCCGTCCCCGCCGCCCCGGCGCCCGCCAGCACGAACCGGGACTCCGCGAGCGGCTTGCCGATGGACCGCAGCGCGGCCAGGATGCCCGCGACCGCGATGGCCGCCGTGCCCTGGATGTCGTCGTTGAACGAGCAGACCCACTGGCGATAGCGGTCCAGCAGTCGGATGGCGTTGTGCTGCTTGAAGTCCTCCCACTGGAGGACGGCCCGCGGCAGGACCTCGCGGACGCCGGCGACGAACGCCTCGACGACCTCGTCGTACGCGTCGCCGCGCAGCCGCGGGTGGCGCCAGCCGACGTACAGCGGGTCCGTCAGCAGCTCGACGCGGTCCGTGCCGACGTCGAGCGAGACGGGCAGGGTCATGCCCGGATGGACGCCGGCGGCCGCCGAGTAGATGGCGAGCTTGCCGACGGGGATCCCCATCCCGCCGGCACCCTGGTCACCGAGGCCCAGGATCCGCTCGTTGTCGGTGACGACGATGAGCCGGATCTCGTCCCGGGCGGCGTTGCGCAGGATCTCCGGCACCCGCCCGATGTCGTCCGGCGTGATCCAGACGCCGCGCGGGCGCCGCCAGACGTGGCTGAACTCCTGGCACGCCCGGCCCACGGTCGGCGTGTAGACGATGGGCAGCAGCTCCTCGAGGTGGTCGAGCAGCACGCGGTGGAAGAGCGTCTCGTTGCGGTCCTGGAGGGCGGCGAGGCCGACGTACTTCTCCAGGTCGTCCTGCTTGTGGCGGACGTGCTCCAGCTCCAGCGACACCTGCAGCTCGATGTCGACGATGCGGGGCGGCAGCAGCCCCCGGAGGCCCAGGGTGTCCCGCTCCTCCTCACCGAACGCCGCGTCCTTGTTGAGGACGGCGTCCGCGAGCAGCGCCATGCCTCTCAGGGTGACCGGCGCAGGGCCGGTACCGGTACGCAAGGCGTCGAGGATGGGGCGCGAGAGGCGGTGCGCATGGCCGCGCGGCGTGGCCGGGGCGGCGAGGGTCACGGGTGGTTCCTCCGGACGGAGTCGGGACGCGGGACGCGCCTCAACGGGCGACGATGACCGTGGCGTGGGCATGCCCTGCGACGTGCTCCGAGACGCTGCCCTGGAGCATCTTGGCGAGGCTGCCGAGGCCGCGGGCCCCGACGACGATGGTGTCGTAGCCGCGCTCGTCCGCGACGCGCTCGATGGTCCGCGCGACGTCGCCGCCGGGCTCGAGCATCTCGGCCTCGATGCCGGCATCGCGCAGCGCGCGTCGGGCCTCGAGGAGCTCCTCGGCGTGCACGGTACGGTCGTCCCAGGGGTCGATGGGAGCGCGTCCGGCCTTCACCGGCACGACGCTGATGACACCCACCTCGGCCGCGAAGTGCTGGGCAAGTTCGATCGTCTGCTCGAGCGCTCGCTTGGCAGGTTCGCCCCCGTCGTAGGCCAGGAGGATCCTCTTCATGGCTCGGCTCCTTTCCGCGGTTGGGCGCGCCGGCGGGCGGGGACAGGCGAGACACGGCGTGGTGGTGCTTCCAGCCGGAGAGCATCGCGCCCCGCCCGGTCACGCACAGCGGCCCCATGACCCGACTCCGGGGCCGAAGGGCACAAAACCGGCATGGCACGATAGGAGGGTGACCAACCAGGAGGCGCGCTACGACCGCATCGCCGAGGGCTATGCCGAGTGGTGGTCGCCGATCCACCGGCCGGCGACGATGGAGCTGCTCGACGAGATCGCGCCGGCCATGGACGCCGGCGCGACGCGGGTGCTGGACATCGGCTCCGGCACCGGGGCCCTCGCGGCAGAGATTGCGGCGCGCTGGCCGCGGGCCCACATCACCGGCGTCGACATCTCGGCGAGGATGCTGGCGATCGCGGCCCGGACGGTCGCCGCGCTGCCGGACCGCGCGTGCGATCGCGTCACGCTCGTCCGGGCACCCGCGGACCGGCTCCCGTTCGCCGACGGGACCTTCGACATCGCGGTCTCGGCGTTCGTGCTCCAGCTGGTCCCGTCGCGACCGCGCGCACTGCGCGAGGCGAGGCGCGTCCTGGCGCCGGGCGGGTCGTTGGCGACGGTGAGCTGGATGCCCGGCGGCATGCTGGGGGCGGACGCGGCCTACGACGATGCGCTGGTCGTGGCGGGCCTTGAGCCGCGTGAGGATGGCACGATCCGCGACGACCCGGCCTCGCTCGAGGTCGCGGCCGCGCGGCTCCGGCGGGCGGGCTTCGCGGACGTGCGGGCGCGCGAGGGCGCAGTCGAGCATGCGTACACACCCGAGGGCTACCTCGCGTTCGTGCGCCGCTTCGACGACGAGGACCTGTTCGCGTCGCTGGACGAGGGGCCACGCGGGGCGCTCGAAGGGGACCTCCTCGCGCGGCTGCGCGCCCTCCCGGCCGCCGGCCTCGCGCTGTGGCATCCCGTGGCCTACGCGACGGGGCGGCGCTCCGCGCGGGCCTGAAGCCCGCGAGGCGCACCGCCCCGGGTCGTTGCGTCGTCCTGGTGCGGGCCGGCGGACCGGCCCGGCGATCAGCCCTCGGCGGCCTCGTCGGTCGCGGCGGGAGCCTCCTCGGCACCCTCGGCGCCCTCGACGCCCTCGACGGCGACTTCCTCGACGCGCGGCGCAAGGACGCGGGCGATGACCTCGGTGGCGTCGGCCTGGATCGTCACGTCCTTGGGGACGACGATGTCCGCGACGGTGACCGTGGCGTCGTAGTCCGTGAGGACCGACAGGTCGTACGTGAGCTTCTCCGGCAGGTTGTCGGGCAGCGCGCGGACCTTGACGCTCTGGACCGGGTGCACCAGCGTGCCGCCCGACTCGGTCGCCGGGGCGACGCCGACGCCCACGAGCTGGACCTCGACGGTCAGCTCCTCGGTCATCCGCACCGCGAACAGGTCGAGGTGGATCGGCCGGCGGGTCAGCACATCGACCTGGATCGCGTGCACGATCACGGGGCGGGTCTTCTTGCCGTCGACCGCGAGGTCCACCAGCGTGGACGCGCCGACGTGGCGACGGAGCAGGTCGAACGCGTGCGCGTCGACGGTGACGGGCTCGCTCTCGGTGCCGTGGCCGTACACGACGGCGGGCAGCTGGCCGGCGCGGCGCAGGGTGGCGACCTTCTTGCCGGTCACGGTGCGGCTGGCGGCCGCGAGGCGGGGTCGGTCGGGCATTGCGGTGGTTCCTCATGTGTGCCGGCGGCCCGCGCGCCCCTTGCAAGTCGCGGGGCGGGACCGCGTCGTCTGGGCCTTCCCGCCCGTGTGACGTCACCGGGAGGCTACCACACGCCCCTCGCGCGACCCTGTGGACCCTACGGCGAGGGCGCGGACCCATCCGGCCGATCGGCCTCCGTGTCCAACATGTCCCGTCGTCTCACCTACGCCTGTGCGGGGTACAGGACGCATCCGATCGGTCGGATAGGGCTCACGTACGCCTG
>JANNHX010000548.1:0-6822 GCA_031404615.1 Chloroflexota bacterium | reverse complement strand
GGAGGGCGATGAGCGTCGCGAGGACGAACGGACGCCGAACCAGTGTGCGCATCTGGGCCTCCACGAGAAGGGGTGGATGGGACGCGGTCATGCGGGATGGGCTCACGTCCTATCAAACGCCCGCTGTCAACCCTCCCCGCGAAGCGGCCGATCGACCAGGTGTAGTTCCCGGGGTCCCTGACCGCGGACGAGCTCGCACAGGGCCTGGGCGCCGGGCCCGAAGTCGTCCGGGACGATGTCGTCCGGGTTGCCCACGAAGATCGCCCGGTCCCGTGGTGCTGGGCGGGACATCGCTGGCACTCACGCACCTCCTGTTCTGGGGGATGAACGCGGGGCTGGCGGTCTTCGTGGTGGGCCTTGCGACCAATACGCAGGTGCTCAAGCAGGTCGGGGCGCCCACGATGGGCGTCTGCCTCCTCATCGGGCTGGCCGTGTTCGCCGTAGCCCTGTTGCCGGTCCGCCAGGAATCGAGGGCCGACGCCTCGGGCGCTCCTGCCTGACGACGGGCGACGGCGTCGGGTCGGCCAACATCCTGAAGCACACGCTGGGGTGACGGTCCCGAGCGGCGAGTCAGGCTCTGGGTGTCAGGCGGGCTTGAGGCGCTCCGGCATCGGCACATGCCAGCCGATCAGCTCACACCCCAGGAGGTGCGGCGAGCGCTGGCCGGGCGTGCAGTCCGCACAGCCCCAGGCCGTGAGACCGCCGTCGTCCGAGAGGTAGGCCACGTCGCATGCGGCCTCGGCCGGGTCGCAATGGGCGTCGTGGCAGACGCAGTTGCAGTGGAGCCAGTGAGTGCAGGTGCATGCGGCGTCGGGGGATGGCGCACGCAGCACAGACGCCGGGAACGGGGACGCTTGCATGGGCAACTCCGGTGCTCGGCCACGCGTGCCCCGATCAGACAGTCCGGGACCCGGTGGGGTTCATCCTGCGCCCACCGGTCAAGCCCCCGGCGCCGCGGACCGCAGGCGCGCGGCGCTGACCCTCGCGATCGAGCGGCTACGTGTCGGCGAGCAGGTCGTCCAGCTCGACGTCCAGGACCTTCTCCCAGGACTGGCGCCGGTACTTGCGCTCGCCGCGCCAGGTGCGTGAGCGACCCTTGACGCCCTCGACGATCTCCGGGCTCGCGAGCGCCGCCAGCGCGAGGGCCGCCCGGAGCGGCTCGATCATGGCCTCGCCGCTCCCGCCCTCGGCCGGGGAGAGCTCGTGGACCAGGCGCAGGACCGCCGGCAGGTCCGTGATGTCGCCCTGGCGCGCGAGGCCGTTGGCCGCCCGTGACGCCTCGAAGATGTCATCCGAGCGCAGCAGCGGGCGCAGGGCCGCCGCGACCGCCGCGTCCGGGTCCCAGGCGGCCAGCTGGCCGATGGCCCGGTGGCGCTCCCCCACCACCGTCGACTCGACGTCCTCGATGAGCTGCGCGCGCCGTTCCGGCGTCTGGAGGCTCGTGGGCATGCGGCCGGGATCGGCGAGTGCCTCGGCCTCGATGTCGGGTGTGATCTCGAAGCCCAGGGGGCTCATGACGCGGAAACCGTTGTCGGTCATGGGGCGAGTATCGCGCGCTTCCGCGAACCGTGGGCGCGGGCATGACCGACGGGACGTCCGTGCGCTTACCATGGCGCCCTCGGCCGTCGGGGCCGCCGCCGCACCAAGGGGAGCCGATGACCAGCCCGGCGCGACCCGCCATCAAGCCCCTGATCGCCCTGCTGCTCGCTTCGACGCTCATTGGCGCATGCTCCGGCGGGCCCCAGTCGCAGGCGATCGAGTCCGAGGGCCCGTCGGCCGCCCCGGCATCGGCGGTCCCGTCCGAGGCGCCGGCATCGGCAGAGCCCGCGTCCGAGGCGCCCAGCGAGGCCGTGGTCACCCCCGAGCCCACGACGGCACCCACGCCGCTCGCCGTCCCGCCGAAGCCCGCGAAGGTCACCTGGAAGCACGTCGGCAGCAAGGCACTCGCCGGCGGCCAGACGCGCGAGAGCTACCGGATCACCTGGACGGCCCCGGAGGGCGCCGCGACGAGCTTCACGGTCTACGGCGTCACCGCGTGCCTGCGCGATGCCAAGAAGTACGATGGCAAGCCATGCCTCGTGAAGGGCATGAAGATCCCCAAGGCGACCCTCAAGCTCATCGCGCAGGTGCCGGGCTCCGCGCGCACGGTCGACATCGCGTGGAAGGAGGGCGAGATCCCCATCGGGCCCTACGCCGCCGTCCTGGTCCGGGCCAGCAACGACGCCGGGGACAGCATCTTCGCGATCGCGTGGAGCGCCGACGTATGCTGGCAGTGCACCTATTGAGGCGTGGCGCCTCCCAACCGGGCTCGCGGCATATGCTCGCCGCCCCACGTCACTGGAGGCTCCCTTGGCCCGCGTCGCCGTCCTGACCGACTCCACCGCCGACCTCTCGCCCGAGCAGGCTGCCGGCGCCAGGATCACGGTGGTCCCGCTCTATGTCCGGTTCGGCGCTGAGGAGTACCGGGCCGGTGTCGACCTCACGACCGAGGCGTTCTGGCAGAAGCTCCTCGCCGCGGGCGCCCCCATCCCGTCGACGTCAGCCCCCTCGCCGGGCGACTTCACGAAAGCCTTCACCGCGGCCTTCGACGCCGGCGCGGACGCGATCGTCTGCCCCACCATCGGCTCCAGGCTGTCGGCCACGTTCCAGAGCGCCACGCTGGCCGCCGAGACCATGACGGGGCGCGAGATCCACGTCATCGACACCGGGTCCACGTCGATGTCCACGGGAATCCCCGCCCTCATGGCCACCGAGATGGCTCGTGACGGCATCCCCGCGGCCGACATCGCCGCCGAGATCCGCCGGCGCCTGCCGCACGTGGACCTGTTCGTCGCCGCCGACACGCTGGAGTACCTGCGCAAGGGCGGCCGACTCTCCGCGGCCCAGGCCGTCGTGGGCTCCATCCTGTCGGTGAAGCCGATCATCACCGTCAAGGACGGCCTGGTGGTCATGGCGGACAAGCAGCGCAGCCGCGCGAAGGCCCGGGCGCTCGTGATCTCGCGAATCGCCTCGGCGCCGGTCGAGCGGCTGTCGGTCCTGCACACGCCCACGAGCACGCCCGAGGAGGTCACGGAGTTCCGCGCGACGCTCATCGCGGCGATCCCCGGGGGCGTCGACCCGTCCAGGGTGACGACCGGCATCATCGGCGCGTCGACGGGCCCACACCTCGGCCCGGACCTCATGGGCGCCGCGTTCCTGCGCACGCGCTGACCTGACCCTCCGCGCTCCCGGTCCTTCGATCCGTCAACGCCCGAAGGTCGCCATCCGCGTTCAGGCCAGGGCGGCCCGCAACGCGGCATGGTCGGCGGCGCCGAGGACGACCCGACCATCGAGCGTCGTATAGATCAGGTCAATGCTCACGCCGGCCTCCGTCACGCGTCGCAGGAGGTCGGCTGCCGCGCCCGGCCGGTTATCGACCGCCACCGCCACCACATGGCGCTGCTTCAGGATCTCGAACCCGGCGTCGATGAGGGTCCGCGTCGCCCGCTCGGCATCCGTGATGAGGACGTGGAGCTCCGGGTGCTCGGCGACCACCACCCCGCAGGCCGCCTCGATGTTGACGCCCGCGTGACCGAGCGCCTCGCACGCCGCCGCCAGGCTGCCGGGCCGGTTCGCCAGCCCGATGGTCAGGTCCGTCGTCATCGGCGACCTCCCCTGCTCCGCCCGTCGTCGGGCTTGGCGCCAGCATGAGGCGCAGGCGCGCTGGCGTCCACCCGGCTACCGTTCGGTACGCAATGACGCCCGAACCTCGCCCGTCCACCGCCGCACGGCTCGGCGCCGGCTCCGCCGCCCCCGTCACGGTCTTCATCGTGGCGCTGCTGCTGTACCTGCGCACCATGCTGCCCGGCCTCGCCTTCGACGACTGGGGCGAGATGCAGACGGTCCCACACGTCCTGGGCATCGCCCACCCCACCGGCTACCCGACGTACCTGCTGGTCGCCTGGGCCTTCGAGCTCCTGCCGATCGGCGAGGTGGCGTTCCGCGCGAACCTCCTGTCCGGTGTCTGCGTGGCCCTGGCGCTGGCGTTCGCCACCTCCGCCCAGCAGCGCCTGGGGGTGGCGCCGGTGATCGCCGCGGTCGCCGCGCTTGCGTCGGGCCTCGTGGGCACGATCTGGGTCTCGGCCGTCGTCGCCGAGGTCAACCCGCTCCACCTGCTGCTGATGGCGATGCTCATCGACCGGTCGCTCGCGTGGGCGGACGGCCGTCGGCTCCGCGACCTCGCGCTGGGCGGGCTCATCATCGGGCTGTCGCTCGGGAACCACGCGCTCACGATCTTCGTGGCCCCGTTCCTGATCCTGTACGTGCTGTGGGCCGGCCGCGCCACGCTGCTCGAGCACAAGCGCTGGATCCTCGCGCCCGTGGCCACGGTGTTCGCGGGCGCGGCGGTCTACCTCTACATCCCGATCGCCGCGTCCCTGCGGCCGCCGCTGCTCTACAACAACCCGGTGACCTGGGAGTCGTTCCAGTTCCTCGTGACCGGCGAGCAGTTCCGCGGCCAGTACGGCGGCCTGTTCACCGAGGACGGCCCCGGGACGTTCATCGCCTCGCTGCCCAGCCTCTGGACCCTGCTCGTCGCCAACGGGACGGCCGTCCTCCCGATCCTTGGCGTGCTGGGGGCCGTGGCGCTGGCCTTCCGGCGGCCCGCGTTCGCGGCGTCGCTGGTCGCGATCCTGGTCACCGGGCTCTACGTCTGGGCAAACTACCTCGAGCTGCCGCACTACCTGATCGTCCCGTGGCTCGTCGTGGGCATCCTCGCGGGCGTGGCGCTCGACACCGTCGCTCGCCTCGTCAGCAGGGCGATCCCGGAGCGCTGGCGCCTGGCGCCGGTGGCCGCCGCGGCCGCGATCGGCATCGCCCTCGTCGTCGGGCTCGCGTCCGCGAACCTGGCGACCGTGGACCTGAGCCACGACCGAACCACGGACGACTTCGTGGACCTGGTCCTGGACGAGCTTGCCCCGGACGCGGCGATCGTGACCTACTGGGGTGCCTCCGCGCCGCTGTGGCACGCCACGCTGGTCCAGGATCGCCGGCCGGACATCCTCGTGGTGGACGACTCCAACATCGCCTACGAGGGCTGGGCCACGCGCGAGGCGCGCGTCGCGACGCTGATCTGCGAGCGACCCGTGTTCGTGCTGCGCCAGGCGGAGAAGGAGCTCGTCCAGCTGCGGGCGACCTACGACCTCACGGCCGTCGCGAGACCCGTCGTGTCCTGGGGCGGCCCCACGGGCACGACCCCCATCACGCTCTACCGCGTGGCTCCCCGGGCCGGCACCTGCCCGTGAGCCGCCGTCAGCCGGGCATCGGCCGGTTGAGGTACGCGTTGAAGTCGGGCGCCGCGCGGACGTAGGTGCCGGTCATCAGCGGCGAGCTGATCAGGAAGTCCGCGGTTGCCCTGTTGCAGGCCACGGGGATGTTCCACACGACCGCGAGCCGGATCAGCGCCTTCACGTCCGGGTCGTGCGGCTGCGCCTCGAGCGGATCCCAGAAGAAGACGAGGAAGTCCACCTTGCCCTGCGCGATCAGCGCACCCAGCTGCTGGTCGCCGCCGAGCGGACCGCTCTGGAGCTTCGCCACCGGATGACCCAGCTCCGTCTCGAGGAGCTTGCCGGTCGTGCCCGTCGCGACGAGGTCGTGCAGGACCAGCATCGCGCGGTTGTAGTGGCACCACTCGATGAGGTCCGCCTTCTTGTTGTCGTGGGCCACGAGCCCGATCGTCTTCCGGGACTCGATCACGGGGTCCATGGGACCGCCTCCTGCGCTGGGGTTTGGTCCGATTCTGCGCCCCGTCGGGGCGGTGCGTACCCTCGTCGTGCGTGGCGCACCCTCGTTGTGCGTGGCGCGCACCCTCGTCGGGGCGGTGCGCACCCCTCGTCGTGCGTCACGTGTCCCGGCTCATCGCGGCCGCGAACCGTTCCTCGCGCGTGAGACAGGCGACGCGGGCGGCCTCGCGGATGAGCGGCGCGAGGACCTCGGCGTCCACGGGGTCGCCGGGATGGAACGTGAGCCACCGCACCTGGCGGGTGATCCCCGCGCCCACGAGCCGTCGGTCCGGGTCCTCCATCACGAACCCATGCTCGAAGCCCAGGTGGATGTGCTCGGCCTCCGGGGCGATGTACGCGAAGTAGGCGTGGCGCCGGCCGTTCGGGACGTCGTAGCCAACGAGGTGCCAGCCGGGGCGCACGCGCTCGACCGCACCCGGGATGGCGGCCTTCACGGCGAGCCGGAGCCGCTCCCCGATGGCGGCGATCGCGAGCGGAAAGGCGGCGAGGTAGGCCTCGGTCGGGATCGGGTCCATGCGTGCAGTCTGACGCGTGAACCGGTCAGGACCCGTCGTGTTTGGCGTGGCAGGCCCGGGGCCGGGCAGCGTTCGCGTCCGGGCGCCGGTGAGACTCCCCCTCGCTTACGCCTGGGCATGGTGGTAGACACGGACCCTGCTGCCGCCACACCACGACAAGTCCCACCTACCACCCGGAGGCGTATCCGAGGGGATCGAGCCGACCGTCACCCCATTTGCACTACCTGGACGCGTAGACGAGGGAGGCGTGGCGAAGGGCGTCGACCTCATGTAGCGAGCGGCGCGCCGCGGAGGTGCCTCCGAACGGTCTCAGGGCCGCGGCGTGGCGGCTGCCCAGAGGCCGAGGCCGGCGTCCCGCGCGACCCGCTGGGCGTCCCGGAGGGTCTCGGTCCAGCGCACGTCCGGCGGGTATGTGACGACCTGCACGTAGCCCTGGCGCACGAGCTCGAGGTTCACGAACAGCCACGTCTCGCCGTCGCGCAGCCAGGCGTAGCGGAGGAGCCGGCCGTACCTGTCGGTGTTCGACA
>JANNHX010000547.1:0-2464 GCA_031404615.1 Chloroflexota bacterium | reverse complement strand
ACGCGCTGCCAACTGGCGACGGCGTCGCGATACCGCTTCTCCCCCGCCGCCAGCACGCCTTCGTAGAAGATGGCGCCGGCGTGCGTCGGGTCGAAGCGCCGCACCCGGGTGAAGGCCGTGCGGGCATCGCCAGTGCGTCCCATTGTCAGCAGCGTCTCGCCAAGGGCGATCAACGCCTCGAAGTTGTATGGATCGCCCTGCAGGAGGCCGACCAGCAGCCCGACCGCCTCGCGAGGCCGCCCCGTCACGCGCTTCAGGCTCGCCAGCTCCAGCGACGCCTCGGCATACGTCGGCACGGTTTCGAGCGCGGCCACCAGCTCGCGCTCGGCATCTTCCCACGCCGACTTCCGCACGAGAAGGCGGGCCAGCTCAAAGCGCACCGCGGCAAAATCGGCGTCGAGGTTCAGCGCGTGGCGGTACGCGGCAATCGCCCCCTCGAGGTCGCCAACCGAACGCGAGATGTTCCCGATCCAGCGCAGCACCTCGGCGCGCTGCGGGGCCAGCCGCCGGGCCGTGTCCAGCGCCTCAAGCGCGGCAGCGGGATCCCCGGCCTCGAAGCGCGCCGACGACACGAGCATCAGCGCCTCCACGTCCTCCGGCGCCGCCAGCAGGATCTGCTCAGCCACCAGGCGGGCTTCGACGCCGCGACCGAGCATCGTCAGGGTCTGTGCTTCGCCGCGCATCGCGCGCGCATGCTCGGGACGCACCTGTCGCGCAGCGCGGAACCGCTCGAGCGCATCGCCGTACGCCCCCTGCCGGTACAGCACATCGCCCAGCAGTCCGTAGCCGTCGGCAGGGTCGGCGCCGCGCGCCAGGGCGCGGCTCGTCTCGGCCGTGGCCCGGTCGTACAGCCCCTTGCTGAGGTAATCGGCGGCCATCGCGTACGGATCGGCCTCCAGTACCGCCGGCGGCTCCTGTGCGGGAGGCGGCGCCAGCTGCGAGAACAGCGAGTCGAGCAAGGTGGGATCGAACGAGAACTGGCCCACCTCGCCGGTCATCCGCTGTTCGCCGCCGAGATCGGGCACCACCGACAGGTCCGCGTCCTCGTACTCGACATCGATGGCCAGCGCGAACTTCTGCGGCACGTAGTACGGGTCGAGTTCGAGCGCGCGCTTGGTCTCGCGCAGGGCACCGTCGAAGTCGCCCAGGTTCGACAGCGCGAAGCTCATGTTGTAATGCGCTTCCGCAAAGTCCGGTCGCGCCTGGATGGCGCGCGCGAAGGCGTTGCGCGCATCCTCGAACTTGCGCAGGTCGGCGAGCACGAGGCCGATGCCATTCCACGCCGCCGGCTGTTCGCTGTCCGTCACGAGCACCTGGCGATAGGCCTCCAGTGCCAGCTGAAGCCTCCGGCTCTTCACCAGCAGCAGGGCCAGGTTCACGCGCGCCTTCACGAAGCCGGGATTCGTGGCCAGCGCCGAACGAAACGCCTCGATGGCGCCGTCCCGGTCGCCCCCGTGGTACAACGCCACGCCGAGGTTGTTGCAGGCCAGCGCGTACCGCGCGTCGATCTCCAGCGCGCGGCGATAGTCCTCGGCCGCCTCGGCGTACCTGCCCTGCTGGTGCTGCGCCACGCCCCGCTCGTTCCACAACTTCGGGCTGTCCGCACGCTCGGCAATCAGGCGGTCGTACAGCTCGAGAGCGGCGGCCGGATCCTTGCGCAGCAGGTGCACTTCGGCCATCGCCTGCAGCACCAGCTCTCGGTCCTCACCCCGATCGAGACCGAACCGGTACTCCCGCAGCGCCTCGGTGAAGTACCCCCGCTGCCGGAAGGCCAGCCCGAGATTGTAATGGGCCAGGCCCTCGCCCTCGGCCACCACCATGCGATGCACCGATAGCCGGCCGCCGCGCGCCGTCAGCTGCGACTCGTAGTGTTGCGCGTCGTACTTGTCGATGGCCAGGTTCGCGTGCGCGTGCGAGAGCGTCGGGTTCAGCTGGATGGCGCGCTTGCTGGCGGCACGCGCCTCCTCATGCCGCCCCATGTCGCCAAAGACGAATCCCAGCAGGTAGTGCGCGTCGGGATTATCGGGGTTCAGCTTGATGGCCCGCTGCAGCGAGAGCAGCGCTTCCTCGCCGCGCCCCTGGTTGTACAGCGTCTCGCCCAGGTAGAACGCGACCACGGAACTCGTCGGGTCGAGTTCGAGCGCGCGCATGAACCAGCGCCGCGCCTCGTCCAGTTGCCCAATGGCCTTCTGCGCGAGGCCCAGCTGCACAATGGCGCCCAGGTCGTGGTCGTCGTAGCGCAGCAGTGCGGTGAACTCGCCGATGGCATCTTCGCTCTGTCCAAGCAGCGCGTAGGCGCGCCCCAACTCCCAGCGCGCCTCGCGGTCGTCGGCACGCACCCGCAGCCGCTCCTTGAGCTCGGCCACCCGGCGGTCGTAGTAGCCGGTGTTGTAGTACGCGACCTCGATGTTCCGCTGGGCGACCTGCATTTTCGGGTCGAAATCCAGCGCCTTCGTGAACGCCT
>JANNHX010000546.1:0-3112 GCA_031404615.1 Chloroflexota bacterium | reverse complement strand
TGATCAACCCGGAAGGGTCAGTCGTTCGGGCCCTTGCAGGCGATGGCCTGCTCGGGGGTGTAGGTGGTCCAGTCAGCGATCTGGAGACCAAGCGGCCAGTTCGGGTCGAGGCCCGGGACCGACTGCCAGCTCTTGAGCAGGGCCTGGCCGTCCGGGGTCACGTTCTCGGCGACGACCGGGACGAGCAGGACGGTGTTGGGCTTGGGGGCGGACGAGTCGGTCGCGATCGTCTCGCCGTTGAGGAGCTTGAGGGCCAGGTTGACGCCCGCACCGCCGACGGCCGCGGTGTTGGTCACCGCTGCGCCCTTGAGGTCCGCGAAGCCGGTGGGGTCGAGGAGCTGGGTCACGAACGCGCCGAGGTCTGCGCCGACGATCGGCACGAACGGCTTGTTCACCGACTTGATGTAGTCGACGACCTGGGAGTCCATGCCGGACGTCCAGATGCCCTGGGTGTTGTCGTACTGGCCGCTCGCGACCCAGTTGGTGATCAGCTCGGTGGTCTTCGCCGGATCCCAGCCCGTGTGCTCGCCATCAGCGGTCGGGAGGACCTTGATGTTCGGGTACTCGGCCAGGGCCTTCTTGAAGCCCTCGTCGCGATCGGTGTCGGCGGGATGCCCGGCGAAGCCGCGCATGTAGTAGACGTTGCCGGTGCCGCCCATCTGCTCGAACAGCCACTTGGCCCCGAGGTAAGCGTAGTTGACCTGGTTGTTGTAGAGGTTGTAGGTGTCGGCGTGGTTCGTGAACGCGTCGACGGCGACGGTCACGATGCCGGCCGTCTTGGCCTCCTCGAGCGCCGGCGTGAGGGCGTCGGGGTCGTTCGGGTTGAAGACGATCGCGTCGACGTCCTTGGCGATCAGGTCACGGATCTGCTGGAGCTGGCCGGCCGCATCCGCGTTCTGGTGGATGACGGTGAGCTCGGACACCTGGCCGGAGGCGAGCGCCTCGGCCTTGGCGGTGCAGACCTGCTCCTCGCGGAAGCCGTTCCCGACGCCGCCGGCGTTCGAGTAGCCGATCTTCCACATCTTGGCCTCGGCGGACGGGGCCTCGGTGGCCGGAGCCGCGGTGGCCGGGGCTGCCGTTGCCGGAGCCGCGGTGGCCGGGGCTGCCGTTGCCGGAGCCGCGGTGGCAGCAGCGCCGCCGCACGCGCCGACGATGATCGCGATCGCGCCGATGGCGACGACGCCGCGGGCCTTGCCCAGTTGCTTCATGTAGTGCGTCTCCTCCTTGTGGCGGCCGGTCGCTCCTGATGGAGCAGAGGTCCGCCAAGAACCCAGGATGTTGCGTGTGGCTCGTTGGAGCGTCACCCACCTCCTTGCTGGTCGATCGCACGGGCGAGCCGCCGCGCATGCTCTCGATAGGCTTCGTCAAACAGCTCCCTCGACCGCTCGGTGCCGACCGCGCTGGCGCGCGTGATCACCGGGGGCATCGCCCCACGCCCCACGAGGAGCTCTGCGGTCCGGGACTTGATCGCGTTGACGATGGCGACCGCGCCGATCGTCGATACAGGGCCGACCGGACTCTCCAGCCCGGGAATGGTGACCGTGGCGTCCGCGTGCGGCGAGCACAGGTCCAGCACGAGGTCGGCGACCTCGAGAAGGCGCTGGCCCGCGGCCGGCTCAGGCCCGGCGGACATCGACTGCTCCACGGAGGTGACCGCGATGACGCGCATCCCGCGGGCTTTCGCCCCGCGGGCCATCTCGACCGGCACGGCTGTCAAGCCGCTGGCGGAGAAGATCATCATCACGTCGTGGGCGCCGAACCGGAAGTTCGAGAGGATGACCTCCGCGAGCCCGGACTGGCGCTCGATGAACATCGCCTGGCGCTGGCCGTTCGCGCCCACCACCTGGGTGTGGAACGTCATCGACAGCTCGACGATGGGGTTGAACCCGGGGTACGAGCCGTAGCGCGGGAACATCTCCTCCACCGGCATCCGGGAGTGACCGCTGCCGAAGAGGTGCACCAGGCCGTCCGCCGCGATCGCCTCGGCACACCACTGCGAGGCCGTCTCGATGCCGTCCGCCTGCGTCTCGGTGACGCGCGCAAGGACCGCTGCGGCGTCACGCAGCCAGGTGCCCGCGGCGGTGGCGGCGAGCGTCACGCGTCGGCACCGCCCAGGACAGGCTCGGGGGCGACGGGCTCCCAGCGCCCGCTCCGGAGGGACCGGTACGCCGCGTCGAGCACGGCGTTGACCACGTAGCCGTCGCGGAACGTCTCGGCGGGGGCGGTACCGGTGCGGAAGGCGTCGATCACGTCCGCCATCATGAGGTCGTGGCCGTGAACGCGCACTTCGTCGGGTACCGGGAACAGCCAGCCGGTCTCGGAGTCAGCCTTCTCCCCGACGTAGCCCGCCGGCTTCTCCACGAACGCCTTGAGCGAGCCGACGCTGATGTCGGTGATCAGCCGGCCCGCGTCGCCGTACGCCTCGAAGCGGCCCTCGAGGCCGCCCTTGGAGGTCCACGAGACGTCGATCGTGGCCGCGCGGCCGTCCGCGAAGCGCATGATCATGATCGCGTTGTCCTCGCCGCTGGTCTTCGCGCCGTGGACGAGCGTGGCGCCCCAGGCGAACACCTCGGTCACCGCGAGGTCCTTGCCGAACAGGAACCGGGCGTACTCGGCGCCGTGGCTCGCCATGTCCAGCAGCGCGCCGCCACCCGCGAGCTCCGCGTCCCAGAAGTGGGCGGCGTGCGGCCCGGAATGCCCCTCGCGGGCGCGCACGGTCGTGAGCCGGCCGATGGACCCGGCCTCCACCATGTCCCGCATCCGGAGCAGGTCCGGGTTGAAGATCACGTTCTCGAGGTAGGCGTTGAAGACGCCGGCCTCGGTCACGGCGCGCAGCATGTCCGCCGCCTCGTCCGCGTTGCGGCCGAGAGGCTTGGTGCAGGCGACGGCCTTGCCCGCGGCGGCGGCCTTGCGCACGGTGTCGCGGTGCAGGTGGTTGGGCAGCGAGACGATCACGAGGTCCACGTCGGGATCCGCGAGCAGCGCCTCGACCGTGGCGTACACGTTGCCGCCGAACCGCGCGGCATAGGCCTCGCGCCGCTCGGGGTTGGTCAAGGGGTACAGCGATATCTACCCTCACGGCAAAATCTGGTGGAATTTTGATCTCCCCGCC
>JANNHX010000545.1:0-1984 GCA_031404615.1 Chloroflexota bacterium | reverse complement strand
GCCGGCGCCGGGGACCTGATGCCGCAAGACGCGGATCAGGACGCCCAGGTGATGGCCGAGGGTGGTGGAGCTGACACGGACGCGACAGGTGTCGAAGGCTCCGCCGACGCCCGGCAGCTGATCGCACGCTCTCGCGGCCTGCTCGATCGCATGCACGAGGACGATCGCGAAGAAGCCATCGACCTCCACGAGCAGATCGAGCTGGCCGTCGCGTCCAGCGACGCCGCCGGTCTCCGAGAGGCGTCGCGGGCGCTCGAGGAGTTGCTGTTCTTCGTCGAAGGCAAGGTCTGATTGGCCAGCGTGCCACACTGCCCGGTCTGTCGGGCGCGCTTTCGCGGAACACGACTGTGCTCACGGTGCGGTGCCGACCTGGCGCCGTTGATGCGCCTTGTCGCGCGAGCCTGGCAGGTCCGTGAGGCGGCACGCCAGGCGCTCGAGGCCGGAGCGGTCGAGCGCGCGCGTGCGTTCGCGACCGAGGGGCAACGAACGCACCCGACCCGCGAGGGCGAGTCTCTACGTGTCCTGGCCGCGTGGTTGACCGCTCACCGCCAGTAGGAGCCGGGCGCTACGACCGCCGGCGGACACGGCGGCGAATCATGGGCTCGGCGGTAAATGCTGCAGGAAGTAGCGGGCGATCAGCTGGTAGACGTGCGGCGTTGTCCCCGGCCCCTCGGCAATGGCGTGCGTCCTGTTCGGGTAGACCATCAGGTCGAAGGGCTTCCCCAACTCCACAAGGCGGTTCACGAGACGCTCGGTGCCCTGGTAGTGGACGTTGTCGTCGCCTGAGCCATGAACGAGCAGGAGCTTGCCCTTCAGGCCTTCGGCGAAGTTGATCGGCGAGCCCACGCGATAACCTTCGACGTTGTCCCGCGGCAGCCCCATGTAGCGCTCCTGGTAGATCGTGTCGTAGAGCTTCTGATCGGGAACCGGGGCGACGGAGACACCGACCTAGTAGATATCAGGGAAGCGAAACATGGAGTTCAGCGTGTTCGATCCGCCGCCGCTCCAGCCCCAGATACCAACCCGATCGAGGTCGATGAACGTGTGCCGCGAGGCCAGTGCCCGGATCGCCGCGGCCTGCTCCTTCGACGACAGGTCGCCGACCGTCCCGTAGATGACTTTCCGCCACGCCGCTCCCTTTGGTGCGGGCGTGCCGCGGTTGTCGAACGACACGACGAGATAGCCGGCTTCGGCCAGGGCACGGTGAAAGAGCGTCCGTCCACCGCCCCACCGGTCCGTCACCGTCTGGCCTGCCGGCTCGCCGTAGACGAATACGATGACGGGATACTTCCGGGCCGGATCGAAAGACGACGGCTTGAGCATGAATCCGTCGAGTGTGACGCCGCCGCCGACCGCCACCGTCAGGAGCTCGACGGGTGGAACGAGCACGGTCGTGAGCTTCGCCTTCAGCGCCGACGGATCGGTCAACGTGCGCAGCGACGTGTGCCCGGGCAGCGCCACGACGTCCATCACGGGTGGCGAGTCGAAGCGCGACCACGTGTGGAACGCCAGGCGGCCGCCGGGCGCCATCTCGTAGGTATGCGTGCCTGGTTGATCGGCCGGGCTCACGCGCTCTGGCGTGCTGGACCCGTCGAGTTTCGAGCGGTAGAGGTACCGCTCGGTTGCGTTGGCCGGCGACGCCCGGAAGTACAACCAGCCGTTCCCCTCGTCGATGCCGACGACATCGGTGGCGTCCGCGTCGAAGCGCGTGATGAGGGTCCCCTCGCCCCCGGTGCGCGGCACCCGGAAGACGTGCTGCCAGCCGTCGCGCTCGCTGATCCAGAGGAACGACCGGCCGCTGTCGATCCAGCGCACCTCCTCGACGACGTCGACCCACGTCTTCGACTGGTCGCGAAACGCGCGCGACACCTTCCCGCTGCCGGCATCCGCGATGAGGAAGTCGTTCTGGTTCTGCAGCCGGTTCAGCTGCTGGATCCCGAGCGAGCCGCCGTCGAGCCACTCAACGCGCGCGAGGTACGTGTCG
>JANNHX010000544.1:0-1857 GCA_031404615.1 Chloroflexota bacterium | reverse complement strand
CATCGACCAGCGAGCCGGGGTTGTGCCGGACCGTGAACATCATTGAGGTCTTGGCGAGGCGAACGCGGCCTCGAGCCGCTCGTCCGTCCAGGACGGCCGGCCGTGGTGCTCAGCCATGCCGCGCCCCCGGGTCGAGCGCCCCCTCCCGGGCACGGCGCGCCGCGAACAGCCGCGACTTGGCGGTTCCCTCAGGGATGCCGAAGACCGCGGCGATCTCCGCGATGCCGCGCCCCTCGAGGTGGCGCAGGACAAGGATCGACCGCTGCTCCACCGGGAGTCGGGCCAGCGCGGCCCGGAGGTCCAAGCCGTCCTCGCGGGCGTCGGGCGAGGGTGACCCGCCGGAACCTGCGCCGTCGCCGGACGTGGAGGAGCGAGGCGCCCCGGGGTCCACGTCCGCGACCGGGATCTCGCGCACGAACCGTCGGCGCCGCGCCCGGAGCGACATGCGGCTCGCATTGACCGCCAGGCGGGTCAGCCAGGCGTCGAAGGCATCGGCGTCGCGGAGGTCGCGCAGCTTGCGCCAGGCAGCGACGAAGGTCTCCTGCACCGCATCGGCGGCGTCGGCCTGGTTGCCCGTGATGCCAGCGCCAGCCGGTACACGCGATCGACCTCCGTCCGGACGAGGGCGTCGAAGGCCTCGCGATCACCGCGGCGCGCGGCTTCGACCATCGAGCGGTCCACCCTCCCTCCAGTCCTGCCCGAATCGATGCCGCCCGACGGCGTCCGGTTCATGAAGTCGCGGCGGAGCCCGCGGCGAGGCGTCGGAGGTCGGCCAGGATCCGGTCGATGTCCGCCTCGGTGGTCAGGTAGTTCACGACGCCCGCGCGCAGGAACGTGCGGCCCGACAGGGTCGTCGTGGAGAGCCAGCCGTCGCCTGAATCCTCGAGCGCGGTGGCCAGGCGGTCCTGGTGCGCGTCGAGCGCCGCCGTGTCCATCGCCGCCGCCGCGGCTGCGCCGCCGGGCAGGTGGCGGACGCAGACGACGGACAGCTCGGGCTCGGCGGGAACGGCCTCGAGGTCGTCGGCCTGCGCGCAGCGCGCCGCGAGGTACGCCGCGATGTCGTCATTCATCTCCACGAGCCGCCCGAGACCGCTGGTCCCGAGGTGCTTCCAGCTCGCCCAGAGCTTGAGCGCACGGAAGCGGCGGGTGCCCTCCATGCCGAGCTTGTAGAAGTTGAGCTGGCCGGCGTGGCTGTCCTGGTGGCTCGCGTCGCCCTCGCCCGGCTCGCCGCCCGCCCCGGAGCGCTCGCCGGTCGCCGCAGAGTCCTCGCCGCCGCGGTAGTACTCGGGCGAGCGGTCGAAGGTCTGGCGGAGGTGGTCGCCGTCGCGGACGATGAGCGCGCCGAGGTCGTAGGCCTGGAAGAACCACTTGTGCGGGTCGACGGTGACGCTGTCCGCGAGCTCGAGCCCGGGGACGCGCGCGGCGTCGCGGGCGGAGAGGCGGGCGGCGCCGCCGTATGCGGCATCGACGTGGAACCACAGCCCCTCGGTGCGGGCCAGGCCGGCCAGCTCGGGGACGAGGTCCACGGACCCGGTGTTCGTCGAGCCGGCGACGGCACAGATCGCGACGGGTGTCCGGCCGGCGGCACGGTCGCGGGCGATGGCCCCGGCGACGGGCTCCGCGTGGAGGCGGTACCCCTCGTCCGACGGGAGGACGACGAGGGTGTCGGGCGGGAAGCCCAGCTCATCGAGCGCCCGGGCAATGGAGAAGTGCGTCTGGTCGCCGGTGTAGACGCGGACATTCTCAAGGTCGGCGCCGCGCGGGGGCCGCGACCCGCCGCGCAGGGAACGCAGGTGGACGTCGCGGACGACGAGCGCGCCGAGGTCGTAGGCCTGGAAGAACCACTTGTGCGGGTCG